>NZ_JAPQLJ010000050.1:54907-64882 GCF_028982115.1 Wolbachia endosymbiont of Drosophila tsacasi
CCGCAATTTAGCTGCTTTTAAGTGCAACTAACCTTAGCTAAAATGTTTAAGAAATTTACTAAGCAGAAAAAAAGGCAAAAAAAATCCCATGTTAGCTAATTGTCACTCTCTAGTCCTGCAAATTGGCGTACTATACTGTCTTAAACGACTTATAAGCGCGTTTCAGCTTATGTAGGTAAAAACCCAGAAATGTTGTGAAGACATAAGGTGCACATAGTGCAAAAAATTAAAAATAAGACGCCAACTACGTTGTTTTCTTGCTGTTTAATCTGCACAGATGAAGATAACTGAATACCTTCACTATCATGATAAGAGGGCTGGCGAGGCTTGTCAAGTAAGTTTTTTGTTTCTATTCCCAATGTTATATGGTTATGCAAAAAGTCTAATTTCTTTTCAAGTTATGGTTATACTCTTATAGTGTTGCATGGTAAAAAATAAACTAAAAATAAGCAAAGTGTTTTACAAAATGATATTACGTAATTTATTGTTTTTACTGCCGCCTGAAGTTGCTCACTCTTTGGCAATCATGGCATTAAAGAAAATACCTTATAAGAATCCTATAGAGCTGCCAGAATCTTTGAGTGTGAATTTTTTTGGTAATAAGCTCAGAAGCCCCGTGGGCCTGGCTGCAGGTTTTGACAAAAATGCAGAAATTATAAGACCTATGCTTTCATTTGGTTTTGGGTTTATTGAAACTGGTACTGTAACTCGTAATCCACAATATGGAAACAAAAAACCAAGAATTTTTCGGTTAATTAAAGATCAAGGGGTAATTAACAGATTGGGATTTAACAATAAAGGAATAGACTATTTTCTTAAACAAATAGATGAAACCAAGCTTGATGACTGCATTTTTGGCATAAATATAGGAAAAAATAGTGCATCGAAAGACCAAATTAGTGATTATGTTAATTTAATAAAGATGGTATATGGAAAAAGCAATTATATAGTGCTGAACATCTCGTCTCCAAACACGCCTAATTTACGCAATCTGCACAACAAGCAAGAATTATCGAATTTGTTGAAAGCCATCCGCAAATCAATTGATAATTCTAAATCTATACCAATAATATTAAAAATCTCACCAGATATAGATCAGCAAACGAAAGAAAATATCGCTGAGCTTGCGTTGGAATATAAGATTGACGGATTAACAGTAAGCAACACTACGGTAAGTAGAGATAATCTGCATTCCCACCATAATGAGAGTGGCGGGTTGAGTGGCAAACCACTGTTCAAACTTTCAACCGAGTTATTGGGCGATATGTACAAATTTACTAAGGGCAAAATATTATTGATAGGGTGCGGAGGAATCTCAAATGGTGTTGATGCATATAAAAAAATAAAGGCAGGAGCTTCTTTGGTGCAGTTATACACTGCTCTCATATACCACGGACCTCAAGTTGTAAACAAAATTAATCTAGAACTTGCGGAACTAATAAGGAGAGATGGATTTAGCAACATTAGTGAGGTGGTGGGTTGTATACATTAATTTTGGAAGTTGGTGGTATTATTTTAATAAAATAAAACTAATTCTCTGGTATAAAGGTAGTAGAAAGTGCTTTTCTTTTAAATAATGGGTATGAAGAGTTTGAATGATGCAATATCTAAGATCATTGATTATAAATTTACAAATTATGCAATATTAGAAGAGGCACTAACTCACCCAAGCGTAAATAAAAGGAATAGCAAAAACCAAATTGTAAGCTACGAAAGACTAGAGTTTTTGGGCGATAGTGTTTTGAGTATGGTCGTATCTGCCATACTGTTTAAACTATTTCCTGAAGAAAAAGAAGGAGCATTGGCAAAAAGAAAGACGGATTTAGTTTGTGGCAACACCATTGCTAATGTTGCTAAAGAAATAAAATTAGGCAGCTTTATCATCATGAATAATAGTGAACGCTGCAATGGAGGGAGATGTAATCTGAAAAATTTAGAAAACTCGCTTGAAGCACTAATAGGTGCAATCTATATTGATGGCGGACTTGAAAATGTTGAAAAATTTATTACCCAATATTGGGAAAAGCTAGCTAAAGGCATGCTCGACCCCCCTCAAGATCCTAAAACCTCACTGCAAGAGTGGACTCAGAAAAAAAAATTGCCTTTACCAGAGTATGAGCTTGTAAAACACACTGGACCAGCGCACAATCCTGAATTTACTATATCAGTTTGCATAGAAGATCATGGTAAAGTTTCTGCATGCGCTTCTAGTAAAAAGATTGCTGAACAAAAAGCTGCTGAGTTGATGCTAGAAAAAATTGGAAAAGATGCTTCAGTTTAGGCAAAACAGGCTTTTCTATTTCCTTATATTTCATGCTTTCAAATACTTGATCTTACACTCCCTCTAACAATTTTGAAAGAAGTCTAGTGAATGGTCACGTTAAAACATGTTTTTAAATTTTTGCCAAAATCCTGGTTTATTATCATTAACCTTTGTAAATGTTATATTTAAACTGTATTTCGAATCATTTGGCACGTCGTATTTTATGCTAAATGTTGAAACTTTATCGTTATTGTAAATATGTACATCATCATATGATAGCTTTGTTGTGTAACACTTTACATACTTTTGCTTATCATACACTAAATCACCTGACTCCTTTTCTAGTTCCACAAATTTCATTTTTTTCTGACATTCCTTCATTTTTATTAAATCCTTATCTAGTGATATTGAAACTGGCAACGTATTTCCAGCATATTCTTTAGCTAAAAGTTCACTTTGAGGATACATTTTTATTTCCCTCCCAAAATGTGAGTCTATGAAATTATTACTCCAAAATTTATTGCCAGAATGCACGTACTCATCAGTAGCATACGGCACCCCACCATAACTGCATTGAACTTTGTAATCTCCAACACCGTTGTTTTGAAAAAAATCATGAATGGCAGTGTAGCTACCGGCAGCATCATTTATATAATCCATTACTTTATTCCTTAAACTTCTAGTTCATTATATCATAATCATTATGCTAATCAATCAAAGAGCTCTCCCTTGCTGTTTTTAAAACTGATTTTAAGCGAGCGCTCTCAATTAGTTGGGAACATATTTATAAGATTGTAACATTCGTGCCTCCCAGTTTTTCACATACTGCTGAATCAATTCAGGATAATCTGTAATAATTAATAAATTTTCAGCATTTCCTTTTTCAGCTGTCTTACTAAGGTTAAATGACCCTGTGATAACTTTTTGATTGTCAACAATCATTATCTTATTATGAGCAATTTTTGGCTTATCATCGATCCAAATTGGTACTCCACCTGAAAATAATTCATTTATAACACTATATTTTGAGTAGAGTTGCGATTTATCTAAGATGACTTTAACATCAACACCGCGTTCTTTAGCATTAATCAAAGATTTTGCAACTGTTCCAAGAGTAAATGTATATTCTTGAACTAAGATAGATTTTTTAGACTGATCTATTACGCTGATTATCGGTACAGCACAATCTTCTCCAGGTGAAAAGCAAACCGTAGCTTTTGGGCAGGGCAAAAATATAAAACCCGCATAGTAATACAGAGAAAAACACATTAACAAGAATAAAAAGTGAAAAAGCCTCACAACAACCCACCCCCGTATATACGGCGATAGGCTACATCATAATTTAATCACCTGTCAATCCATATTCTTCCCACTTCTCCGTGATTTTTCTTACTATTTCTTCGCTCATTTCAATTTTCTCTCCCCATTCTCGTTTGGTTTCAGGCGGGATTTTATTTGTTGCATCAAATCCCATCTTACCTCCCAGGCCACTTTCAGGGGAAGCAAAGTCTAAATAATCAATAGGTGCATTTTCTATCATGATTGTATCATGCACAGGGTCCATTCTTGTTGATATTGCCCACATCACTTCCTTCCAATCACGTACATTTATATCATCATCAACAACGATAATAAACTTCGTGTATAAAAATTGCTTTAGAAAGGAAAGTATGCCCATAACAATTCTTTTTGCCTGCCCTGGATAAGACTTTTTTATCGATATCACCGCTATTCTATATGAACAACCTTCTGGTGGTAGATAAAAATCCACTATCTCTGGAAATTGATTGATAAGAATGGGCACAAAGATTTTGTTGAGCGCTTCACCAAGAATTGATGGTTCATCAGGTGGCTTGCCAGTGAAAGTGCTGAGATAAATTGGATTTTTGCGCATAGTAATTGCAGTAATATTAAATTCTGGAAATTGCTCAACAGAATTATAGTAGCCGGTGTGATCTCCGTATGGCCCTTCATCTTGATATCTATCTAAACTCACATAGCCTTCTAAAACAATTTCTGCATGAGCTGGAACCTGAAGGGGAATGGTTTTACAATTTACAAGCTCAAGCGGCTTCTTGCGTAGCAGCCCAGCAAATTGGTATTCTGACAATGTTTCTGGTACCGGAGTTACCGCAGCAATAATTGTTGCAGGATCACTACCGATCACAGCAGCAGCAGGAAATTTCATATTTTGTTCCTTCTCTTTCCATCGTTTATGGTGACCTGCACCACCACGATGTGCAAGCCAGCGCATTAGAGTCGTTTTTTTATCTATAACCTGCATACGATATATTCCAAGATTGAAATTATCTTGCTTGTCTTTCGTTGGGCCTTTTGTTACCACAATCGGCCAGGTGATAAGTGGTGCAGGTTCATTTGGCCAGCATGTTTGAATGGGCAGTAGACTTAGGTCCACTTCATCTCCGGTTAGCACTACCTCTTGACATGGAGCTTTGTTCACGACTTTACTTCGCATCGATAACACGACTTTTAGCAGAGGAAACATTTTTATAGCATCCTTAAAGTTTTTCGGTGGTTCAGGAGATTGCAAAAATGCTAGAAGTTTACCAAGATCTCTCAGTTCATCAGGGTTTATGTTCAGTCCCAACGCAATTCTTTCAATAGTACCGAATAAATTCACCAAAACAGGGATCGAGCTTTTACCATTCTCTTTAACAACATTCTCAAAAATTATAGCTGGCCCTTTGTTTGACAAAACCCTACGGTGAATTTCTGTCATTTCAAGAACTGTTGAAACCTCCTTCTTAATCCTAATCAGATCTTTTTTTTCCTCTAAGGCTTTAATGAAGTCGCGTAAGTTGTTGTACATATTCCAGCTTTTAAAACTTTAAGTCTACATTTAGTTTTCAAGCACTTTATTGAAATTTGACCTATGCACTTTCCAGCAAGCTTTCAGTTAATTTGAGATCAAATCCTCATATTGCTTGCTAAGCTTGTATTTTCTTCCTCTGTTGGAAAAGTCTACAATCTCAATAAACCCCATTTCCACCCACTTTTTACAAAGTTGCGCACTAGTACGAGGCTTAAAATTAAATAGTTCGCCAACCTGACTAGCTGTAATAGTGGAAAACTCCTGGAAGAGCTCAAGAGCTTTGCGTTGTTTAGGATCAAGCTTACGTATAAGATCAGTCTGATCAGTGTGGTATTCTTCTTCATTTATACGTTGTAAAACGTTCTCAAATGAATTTGCCATACCTTTTACGAAACACTCCACCCACTTAGTGATATCTGCTTCAGCTCTTCCTATATAATAGTTGTGCAATGGCCCTACACTGATTGCTTCATAATACGCTCCTAGATTCTTAGCATAATATTCTTCCAATGAATAAAGGCCTTTTAGATCATATCCACCAAGGTGTAAAATTAATGTAGTCAACAATCTTGCAGTACGACCATTACCGTTATAGTAAGGGTGAATTGTTACAAATTGATAATGCGCAATACCTGCAATAATTGGGCAAGGCACTTGCTCACTGTCACGAATCCAATCAATCATACTGCTCATGAGCTTTGGTACATCCTTTGCTTCAGGTGGCATATAAATTATTGCACGTGTACGGCTATCACGAATAACGTTTTGACCATCACGATAAGAGGTTGGCTTCACTTTAGATTTTCCACTCGCCATTACTAGGGCATGAAGCGTTTGAATGGCTTTCTCAGTAATAGAGATCGTTCTCGCTGCCCATTGTTCAACTTGTGTTAAAGCTGCATAATATCCTTTAACCTCATTTTCATCTCTCCTATATTTTGGAAAGTGGCTTTTACCACTTAAAACCTCTTCAATCTGTTTAGGCTCAAGTCGATTTCCTTCAATCATAGTAGAATAGTGTGTGGTATAAAGTCGTGCAGTTTCACGAAGGGATGAGAGCATCGATACAGTGAGTGGCAAATGTAACACTTTTTCTTTTTCTGCCTCAATCCTCATAAGGCAATTAGCAATTTTAGAAGTAATCGTATAATTTGGCATCGGTATAATATCTGCATTACATTACTTCTATATTATGCTGATAAAATGCAGATAATACAACATTTACACGACGCCGACCATAAACAGCAATAAATTCGGCTGATTGAGAAAGAAGTTTGTCTTGTAGAATAGCTATTTCTTTTTCTCTACCAATTATTGGCTCGTTCATATGTTTATTTCGCGGAGTTTGTTGAAATTATACACAGCGAAATAAAACAAACAGCTTAAATCTATGCTCCGCGCGCTTTTGCTGTTTGCATCTTAAACTTTCTGATTAGTTTTGCGCTTAGTTTTTATTGTTAAAGTCTGCATTTGAGGCAAAACTGATTATAAAATACACTTGATACAAATGTTTTCATATATTAATATTAGATGCTTCTTTTAATATACAGATAAATGTGTACTAAAGTTTTATGTTGTAGGTTTTTAAATAAATTGTATGTCTAGAATATCGTTTTTATTGATCTTTATACTGGCAGTAGCAAGTTTGCCAATAATAAATAATTGGCTCTCAAATCGCAGCCAAATGCTAAGCGATGATTATATAGGTGAGAAATTAGATAATTATATAAGTAGAAATTTTGATAAGATCATAAAAACTCTCAAAGAGGAGTCGATTAAAAGTAGTTACGCTGCTCGAGGTAATGTAACCAAAAGTAAAATTTCACAATACAAGGATCAAATATTTGACCTTACTTATCCTTACTCCGGAGATGAAAATAGTAGTGTTATAGCTGTAGGTTTCTTTGACTATTCTTGTGGATATTGCAAGACTATAAAAGACGATATAAAACAGTTAATTAACGACGGTAAAGTTAAGTATATCTTTAGGGATGCTCCAATACTTGGTAATGACTCTTTAAGGGCAGCAAAAAGCGCTTTAGCTGTTTACTTTATTGATAAAGAAAAATATTTCGACTTTCACTATTCTGCTTTAAGTCACAAAGGAGGATTTTCAGGCGAAAGCATATTGGATATAGTGAAAAATATAGGGATTGATGAGGACGATTTTAATAGTTCCATGAAAAACAATGCAGACAAAATTGAGCAAATGATAAATGGCAGTAAGCTCCTAGTAAGAGATTTGGGAGTAGGTGGTACACCTTTTTTAATAATTGGGGATAGTCTGTTTGTAGGAGCAACTGATTTGAATGTATTACGTAAAAAAGTAGATGAATTAAATCACAAACAAGGCTAGTTGCCATAAAATTTTATTTTTTTGCTTGACAACTCAAATGAACCTGAGTATAGTGGTTGTGGGTATGATAGCAATTTAAGGTGTTATCTCAGTGGTCTCATCCACTTTCCATAGCGTCATTTGCTATGTGAAACGCTTTCAAATTACAACATTTTCTTCAACCAAACTATTTTACTTTCATAGGAGGACATATGTCATTTACAGAAATTAGATTTCCAAAAAATATATCTTATGGGTCTACTGGAGGACCGGAATTTTCCACTGACGTTGTAACAACTCATAATGGTTGTGAACAGCGCAACATCAATTGGTCTCGTGCACGTGCCAGATACAACATAGCTTATGGAGTCAGGTCAAGCGAGCAGCTAACAGAACTCATAACATTTTTTCATGCGCGGAAAGGTAAAGCAATAGGATTTCGTTTTAAGGATTGGTCAGACTTTACAGTTATCAATCAAGAAATCGGAATAGGAGACAGTAAAAAAATGACTTTTCAACTGATCAAAACTTATATAAGTGGAAAGGACAAGCATACACGCATGATAAAAAAGCCAGTGTATGATACAATAAAAATTTATCTAGATGATGAAGAAACAAAAAAATATTCAGTGAACTATTCAACGGGAGAAATCACGTTTATCAAACCACCAGCAAAAGGCACAACAATTACTGCAAGCTTTGAATTTGATGTACCCGTACGCTTTGACACAGATTACTTAAACGCTTCTATTGATAACTACGGCAGCAACAGCTGGAGTAATATTCCCTTGGTGGAAGTGAAGTAAGCTATTAGCTACCATAGATTGAAAAAGTTAAGCGATACTGAGGCTCATATTTAAATGAGCCTCAGTATATTTTAACTGCCAATGCTACAATATTGCCAATTCCCCACTCTTGAAACTTGAGGAGACTCCAACTTAGTTTCTTGTAAAACAGAAGACTTTAATAATTCCCTCAGAGCTAATTTTGTAAGTGTTGTATCATCTTTATTTAAGATTTTATCTAGCATGTTGCTTTTCTGTAAGCGATTAACAGAATCTCTAGCTTCCTCATTCAGACCCCCTATTTTGTTAATATAAGATAATACTAAATCCGAGTTCCTTATTGCTAAAATTCCATTTACGAAAATATCTAATTTTGTTTTATCTTTAGTTAAGTCTTCAGCTAACCTATTTCTGATATTATCATCGTCAAATACAACATGCTTGAAATAAAAGCAAGGATCAATAAGTATAGAATGCTCCAAAGGTACTGTATTGTATAAAGATATGCCACACTCAGTAATACATCCTCCTCTCGTTGTAGCATTGTAATAGAAGTAATCATCATACATTGATAGCAAAGAAAAAAGACGTATTACACTTGTTGACCTTACCCAGAAAAAGTAGAGAGAAAGTTAAGACGTTTTTGTCATGAAAATGATGCATCAAATTGTTCGGGAATGCAATAGTTAATAGTAGAATGTCTATGTTGTTTGTTATAAAAGATTTCTATGTATTCAAATATGGCAGTTCTAGTTTGTTGAGCAGAGTGTTGCGAGGTATCAATAAGTAGACTTCTTTCAAAATTGAGAGAAGGAGTGTAAGATGAAATATTTGAAAGGTGAAATATAAAGAAATAAAGGAGTTAGAAGGAGAAAAATTTCGACGTTTAACAGGTGTAAAAAAAGCAACATTCGAGAGAATGGTAGAAATTCTGGATGAGGAAGACAGAAGAAAAAAAGCTAGAAGCGGGAGAAAAAGTAAGCTTTGCGTAGAAGACAGGCTACTTATGACACTGGAATACATAAGAGAATATCGCACATATTTTCATATAGGACAAAGTTATGGCATGAGTGAAAGTAACTGTTTTAAAATAGTAAAGTGGGTAGAGGACACATTAATAAAACATCCAGATTTTGCATTACCTGGGAAAAAAGATCTATTAAATAGTAGTGTAAAATACGAAGTTTTGGTAATAGGTGGAACTGAAACCCTAGTAGAGAAGCCAAAAAAAAGCAAAAACGCTTTTACTCTAGAAAGAAAAAAAGGCATACTATAAAAACACAAATAGTAACAGAGAAGAAGAGTAAAAAGGTCATTTGTACATCTTTTTCAAATGGTAGGAAGCACGATTTTCGGATATTTAAAGAATCAAAGGCTGCCGGGAACTAAAATCTTAGCTGATGCTGGCTACAGAGGAATGCAAAGGATAGATAAAAATGTTGAATTACCACACAGAAAAACGAAAAAGAATCCGTTGAGCAAAGAACAAAAAAGAGAGAACAGAGCTCTTTCTAGCCAAAGGGTAATGGTTGAAAACTTAATTGGCTTATTGAAAAGGTTTAAAATCATCTCGGACAGGTATAGAAATAGACGAAAACGTTTTGGTTTAAGATTTAATTTGATTGCTGCCATTCACAATTTTGAGCTCTCACATGAATTTTGAAAGAAGTCTATTGAAACAAGAGTCCAGTGTCAAGCACTGGAATGACACCTAGGGGGCTTGGATGACACCATTCTTTTTTCTGGATCCCAGTGTCTG
>NZ_JAPQLJ010000050.1:64932-94211 GCF_028982115.1 Wolbachia endosymbiont of Drosophila tsacasi
GTGAAGACATAAGGTGCACATAGTGCAAAAAATTAAAAATAAGACGCCAACTACGTTGTTTTCTTGCTGTTTAATCTGCACAGATGAAGATAACTGAATACCTTCAGTACCATGATAAGGGGGCTGGCGGAGTTTGTCAAGTAAGTTTTTTCATTTCTATTCCCAATGTTATATGGTTATGCAAGAAGTCTAGTGGAATCGACTAAGATTTCTTAATTTAAATTTAGGTGCACTTAGCCCATTCTGGTGATAATAAATTGGAATAGATAAGGTATGATAACTAACTTTCCTGTGAGTATATAGTTTTGCCAGATACAACAGTACGTACTACGTGCCCTTTTACTTTGCGCCCATCGAAAGGGGAATTCTTTGATTTACTAGCAAAGTTGTCAGTTTTAATTTCCCATTCATGATTGAGGTCAACTAAAATTAAATCTGCAGCAAGGTTTTTTTGTATACGACCACGTGGTATGTGTATTATATCTGCAGGCTTATATGTCAATTTTGCAAGCACATCAAGTAGACCCATTTGCCCACTGTGGTAAAGTTCAAGTGAAAGGGGCAGCATTGTTTCAAGGCCAACAATACCAAATGCAGCATTTTCAAGCGGCAGATCTTTAGAATTACGATCATGCGGAGCGTGATCAGTTGCAATGCAATCAATCACACCTGTCTTTAAACCTTCAATTATAGCTAAACGATCTTCTTCAGTGCGAAGCGGCGGGTTCATTTTTGCAATTGCTCCATGTTGTTTTACTATATTTTCAGTCAAAGTGAAGTGATGAGGGGTTACTTCACATGTAACATTTAATCCTAAATCCTTCGCACGTTTAATAGCATCAAGTGAATCTTTTGAAGAGACATGTAAAATATGGTAGTGCACATTTTCCATATCTTTCATGAGCAGTATATCGCGACTTACTATAACCGATTCTGACGCACTCAAGATCCCCTTTACTCCCAATTCTTCAGAAATTTTACCTTCGTTGATTGCACCACCTGCTGATAAATTTAAATCTTCTGCATGTTGAGCAATAGGAACACCCAGCATACTTGAATAAAGCAGTGCCTGTCTCATAATCATTGGGTTCATAACTGGCATGCCATCATCAGTGAACCCAACCGCACCTGCTTCCTTTAAAAGGGCCATTTCAGTCAACTTTTCTTCCGAAGTGGTGATTTTAGCGTAAAATTCAATGTTTACATGTGAAGTTTCAAGTGCTCTATACTTCAAATATTTAGCCAAAACAACGCTATCAATTGCTGGCACAGTGTTCGGCTGACAAACTACAGTTGTAACGCCTCCCGCAGCTGCAGATTTGCTGCCTGTATATATAGTTTCTTTATGTTCTTGGCCTGGTTCACGAAAATGTACGTGAATGTCAATAAGGCCTGGCATTAGAACAAGCCCTTTACAGTCTATTGTTTCATCGACCCCACTTGTTGAAAATAATGATTCACCAAAGTCAATAATTTTATCCCCTTCAGTCAATAATGAACCTTTTATATCAAGCTTAGTTTCCGGGTCGATAATACGAGCATTAATATATGCAATTTTATAGCCTTTCTTTTGCCCTGTTTGCAACAAATTCCAAGTTTGAGTCATTATATTTGAGTATCGATTATAAAATAAATCTAAAGTTTTTTTAACAAAACACAACCAAATAAAAACGCAGACTAAAGTTGCAAGAGCTGTCTTGAATTAAAATTGTCCCAAAAATTTGGCTCTTATAACCGAGTTACTTCAGTTTTAACGTTAATGTGTGAAACTCTTAGCTCTGTTGGAGGATTTTCTAGCTGAACATCTAACTTATTCTGTATGTTAAACAAACAAATCAAAGCTGAATCAAAATTTTCATCACACTGCTTCGCTTCATGCATACCATCGATTATTTCCTCTAATTCTTCCACATCATCCATTTCTTGCGGCGCACTTTTTAATATCGCTTTTATTTGGCTTAAGTTTTGACAAATTTTCTCCTGATATCCAGCAATTCTCTCTTGATATATATCAATCATTTTTTGACATGCGTTGCCTCTAAATGGATGTTCTTTTTTCTCTTTTATGTAAGAACTTTGAAAATCTTTACAGTTAAGGATTGCTTCTCTATGTTTTTTTATGTCATTAATTGCACTGACTATCGACTTATCTATTTTCTTCAAATTTTCTTCCCGTTCTTCTCTTTTAATTATACTTTTGGATTCATTTTTCATTTGGTTCATTTTGTCATACAGGTTTCTGCATTCTTTGCAAGATACCATTGGTTGTAATATTCCTTCTTCTACACCTTTATTGTAAAAATTCTTCAACTCATCACTTGATAGTATTGTTATAGCATCTTCCCTTTTACCTTGTGATTTAGGATACTTTTTATTCAATGAACTAACATGATTTAACAAGAAATCTTTAACTAGCCCTTCTCTTTTTACTTCGGATAATTTTTCTAGTGTTTCTATATATTTCAGAACTTCCGCAAAGAGCTGTCCACCAGATGGAGCAAATCCTGGAAGTGGTTTACTCTGAGCTTTATAAAAATCGGTTTGTAAAAAATCTTCAGCTTGTTTTTTTATTACTGAAAGTTCATTGAAGGCTTTTTCTGGATTGATTTTTCTCAAAATACTAATAGTTTTTCTAATCGCTTTTTCTCTCTTTTTATTATCTCGCTTTTCATTTAATATCAGATGTTCAGTTTTGGTAAAAGCATCACCTTGATCACTCTTTGCAATGTTACAAACGATGTTTTTTACAACTTTTTCAGTTGCTGCATAATCTATTTCTTTTGCAAAGCAGTCAACAAATGATTGCCAAACTTTTTTATTAACAAACTTACTTGTCTTATTTTCAAAATCTTCTCTACTTTTGAATCCTAAAATAGTATAGAGATTTTTTTCAACTATTGGTTCGGCATGTTGTTTTGCCACTTTACTTTTTATATTGAATGGAAATTTACTAATCTTAGTTGTACCCATAATGTTACCTCAATATTAATGCTATCTATAAAAATATAAAGATTTAATATTTAATTTTTAATTAATACTAGCACAGCTAACTACGGGGGCATTATGCTAGCATCAATAGCAAGCGTCAATTAACACTTTAACTTCTAACTTGTCATCGGTAATATTGTTTATATAAAAACTATAATTTTTTATGCCTGAACTTGGGAATATATTGCTACTCATAGCCTGCTTATTGTCTTTGACATATTTGTTTTTACCTCTTAGTTCTTGTCGGTTTATTACCACTGCCATATTTTTTTGTGTATCAACATCAATGGCTATTTTGATCTACTGCCACATTACAAATGATTTCTCACTCGAAAACGTATTTTACCACTCACACACAACAAAACCTTTGATCTATAAGATTTGTGGAGTTTGGGGAAATAAAGAAGGGTCTATGTTGCTTTGGACATTAGTACTTACCTTTTACCTATTTCTGATGGGTATTTTTACTGATAACGACAGTAAATTAAAAAAACCCTCTCTAATCACTCATGGGCTGATTTGCTTTTGTTTTTTACTGTTCACTTTACTTGAATCAAACCCCTTCACTAAAATGTCAGGCATTGAAACAGATGGATTGGGTTTTAATCCGATATTGCAAGATATAGGTCTTGCTATTCACCCACCAATATTATATTTGGGGTACCTTGGATTTAGCGTTCCTTTTTCGCTCTCTATAGCTGGATTAATTGCAAATACTGAAGGAAATGTTTGGGCTAAAATTGTCAGGCCTTGGGTACTTATTTCTTGGTCGCTACTTACTTTGGGCATCAGCTTGGGTAGCTGGTGGGCATATCGCGAACTTGGGTGGGGTGGATTTTGGTTTTGGGATCCAGTGGAAAACGTTTCTCTAATGCCGTGGCTAATTGCAGTAGCACTAACACATCTGTTACTTGTGGTACGAAATTTCAATGTTTTGAGAAATTTTGCTATTTTGCTTACGCTTACAACTTTTATACTGAGTGTAACTGGAACATTTCTAGTCCGCTCAGGAATACTCACCTCAGTGCACACGTTTGCAGATGATCCAAAATATGGACTATATATATTAGCTTTGCTCAGTGTAATTACAGTAAGTAGTTTAGTAGTATTTATCGTATTTGTAAAAAAGAATAGATCTCTTGCACAACCACTTATCATCCAAGTAGCTGACACTGGGATCCAGGAAAAAAATATGTGGATTCCAGCGTCACGCGCTGGAATGACATCAGGGGACATACCAAAGCAAAACTTCCCTATTTTCTCACGTTTTACAATGATGTTAATAAACAACCTATTATTTATTACAGCTTTTTTTATTGTGTTCGTTGGCACTTTATACCCTACAGTGCTTGAGTATTTAACCGGTGAATTAATTTCAGTTGGAGCACCATATTACAATTCTTTATTTAATCCTATTGCACTGGCTATTCTAGTGCTCACCATAATCGGGCAATACTGCCGTTGGCAGGGAAATAGTCTATTGCCAATATTCCGCGAATATAGATTTTCATTCTGCAGTGCTGTAGCTATTTTGCCGTTTATCTTTCACATGGAGCTAATAATTGTGCTATCAATTACTATCTCCATAGCATTATTAATCTTTGTTTTAGAAGCATACAGTAAAAGAATTTGTTTGTTTAAGGCAGCGTTTAGTGAGTCAATTTTACTTGCAAAAAAAGTTTCCAAATCTTACTATGCAATGATGCTTGCTCATGCTGGAGTGGCAATTCTAGTGCTTGGTATAGCTTATTCAGTTGGTTGGCAGGAGAAAAAAGAAAATTACTTAAAAATAGGGGATAGCATAACAGTCAATAAATTTAAAGTTACTTTGCAAAACATTGAGCTAATAAAAGAAAAAAATTTCCATGCAGTGAGAGGTACAATGGATATCAGGAATTTGCTGAATAACAAGATATTGGGTGAAGTAACTCCTGAATATAGATTTTACCTTGCGGAAGGTCAAAAAAATGTTGAAAGCAGTATCTACCACAATTTGCTTTCTGATATTTATGTTGTAATTGGAGAGATTGATAAGAGTAAGAGCAAAATTGCAGCTAAAGTGCACTATAAACCTGGAATGTCTATAATCTGGCTTGGATCCTTTCTCATCGCTTTTGGTTCGCTCTTTGCCGCTTTTCCTTTATTGAGAAGATTTTAATAGGACTCCTTTATACTATAACGAAAAAGCTGCTTGACAAACTCCACCAGCCCCCTTATCATGATAGTCAAGGTATTCAGTTATCTTCATCTGTGCAGATTAAACAGCAAGAAAACAACCTAGTTGGCGTCTTATTTTTAATTTTTTGCACTATGTGCATCCTATGTCTTCACAACATTTCTAGGTTTTTGCCTATATAAGCTGAAACGCGCTTATAAGTCGTTTAAGACAGTATAGTACGCCAATTTGCAGGATTAGGGAGTGAACACTAATTACCACGGGATTTCTTTGCCTTTTTTTCTGCTTAGTAAATTTCTTAAATATTTTAGCTAAGGTTAGTTGCACTTAAAAGCAGCTAAATTGCAGTGTTTAAGACTTAAAAAACGCCAAATACTGAAAATAGATATTAACCGGGGCTTTTTTTGCCTTTTTTTTCGTTTGGTAAATTTCTTAATATTTATAGCTAAACGACAACCGTCATCCTGCTACAAGTTAGCGGCTAAGAGATACCGCAGCGGTATGACGTAGAATTTTACACTCACCAATTCAGTGCACAATCAATTTTTCTGGATCCCAGACTGGGATGACACCATTATAGAACGAACCAGTGTCAGCTACTCGGATGACAGAGAAGTTCAACCACAAAATAAACTAGTGAATTTTTTGAAAAGTATATAAAATTCAAGTTTAAGTAAACAGCATGGCACTTAGACTCATTCCAGATAACCTCAATATCAAGTTTAGTAAATATAGGAATTTGACTGCATTAATTAGCATTATTCTTATCATCTTTTCAATGCTCATTGTTGTGTTACGTGGAGTGAACTTAGGCATAGACTTTGCAGGCGGAATTTTGATAGAGATAAAATCTTCAGATGAGAATCACTCTATTCTCGATGCATTAAAAGAAAATGGTTTTACAGTGCAGAGTTCAAAAGCGGGTGATAATTTAGTCATGCATTTTAAAGATGAAGGAGATGAAGATAAAATCAAAAAGATAAAAAGCATACTAGAAGAAAAGCTGGGGAGCTCAATAAGTTATCGTAAAATAGACTATGTTGGCCCACAAATAAGCTCAACACAAATATTTGAAGGAATGTTATCCATGTTGATCGCGATTGTTGGAATATTTTTTTACGTTTGGTTTAGATTTAATTGGCAATGTGGATTCAGTGGAATAACAGCACTGATTCATGACGTGATTTTAACTGTTGGTTTTATTAGCCTAACTGGCATTGAGTTTAATATTTCATCAGTTGCAGCTCTTCTCACTGTCATTGGTTATTCAATCAATAACTCAGTAATTATATACGATCGGATTCGAGAGTATTGCAAAAGTGGTAAAAGTGGGCGGATGAGTGAGATAGTAGATGCAAGTATCAACTCTACATTATCTCGCACTATATTAACCTCGGGTACAACCCTTCTTGCTGCTCTTCCTTTGACATTAATCTGCACAGATGCAGTGAGAGACTTCAGCTTGATCATTTTTTTTGGTATTTTGATTGGCACTTGTTCTGCAATATTTATTTCTGCTCCTATATTGACCTATATAGTTCTAGATCATAGGAATATTTAGTCGCGGTATAATATCAACTTACTATCTCTTATAGTGAAATGAAAATATCTTAAAAAGCTCATTCCAAGTAGTGAATGAGACATAGAATGAGTGTTAACGCTCGCCTGTACATCATTAACTAAAAAATTTCCTATTTTAACCTGAGGGATGTGAACAACACCAGCTTTTATTTGACCTTTCGCAGTTTCATATATTTTAAAATCCTGAACGTTTTGTAAGTTAATACCAACATGTAATGCGTCTTTTTGTGATAGAACAATATCGGTTGCTCCGGTATCAAGCAAAAACGTTATATTGCGATCATTGACCTGAGCCTGAATATAAAAGTGTCCATCATATGATTTCGTAAATTCGATACTTCCACTATTCTGACCACTATTTTGAATTCTCCCTTTATATGGTAAAAAAGTACTGAGAAATCTGTCGCTTAGTTTATCCCTTTGTGAATCAATAAGCATTGAAGTGGCGGCTATTATTAGTAACCAAATAACTAGATTTTTCACCGCGTTCATATTGTTAAAATTTGAAGCTATTAAAATAAATTTTAAAGATTAGCGTTAAAAGTTATTATTAAAAACAAGTAAATTTTATTGTTTTAGTACAATATTTAATATACACTTTAAGAAGATATGTTTAATTTAATTTCATGTCAGAAGCAAAAAGTTTAATTTTAGCAGCTATCCTTTCCATGTTGATCATGGTATCTTGGCGCATTACTTATGATAATTTTTTTAGTGCAAACCAAAACCAGCCATTGATTGAAAATATTGAACATATCGAATCTTTTAACGACCTTGCTCCTATAATACACCAAAATCGTTCTGAAATTATTAATTCTACTCGAGAACAGAGGGTTAATTTAACCAATAACATGATTAAAGGATCAATTCCCTTGAAAGGTGCAAGGTTTGATGACTTAATCTTAACTAACTACCACTTAGAACCGAGTTCTTCTTCTCCACAAGTGGTGTTACTGTCACCTGCAGAATCAAAAGATGTATATTTCGCAGAATTTGGGTGGCTCGATCCGAATAAAAAGATTAAAGTTCCAGATTCTAAAACAGTTTGGCAAGCAGATAAACTTAATCAAAAAGAGGTCAATTTATTTTGGGATAATGAAAATGGCATTTTATTTAGAATGAAAATTAGCCTTGACGATAACTACATGTTTAAAGTTGAGCAAATTATTGAAAACAATACAAAAGATAATGTAGTTTTGGTTCCTTATGGTAGAATTAACCGTAAACGTGACAATATCAACGAATCTTATTGGATATCCCATGAAGGAGTGCTGGGTGCATTTAATAATAAACTAGAGGAGTGGACATATAAGGATATTTCCAAAAAACATTTAATAAAAGCAAGCACGAGTGAAAAAAATTGGTTTGGTTTTGCTGATAAATACTGGCTTACAGCCATCATACCTGAGAAATCTGATAAAATAAATGTAAGCATTAAACACACGAACGTTAATAATACTGATAAATTCCAAGTAGATTTTGTCAAACCTTACAAGAGCATACTTCCTAGCGCAAGTGTTTCTAATGTGAATTATTTTTTTGCTGGAGCAAAAAAGTTGAATTTACTGGATTCTTATAAGGATACTCTCAATATACCTTTATTTGATAAAGCTGTAGATTTTGGTGTTCTTTATTTTATAACCAAGCCAGTGTTTTTACTGCTTGAATATTTTAACTTCGTTTTAAAAAATTTTGGCTTAGCAATATTATTGCTGACTTTAGTAATCAAACTTTTGATGCTTCCCTTATCTAATAGATCATACATTTCGATGTTCAAGGTGAAAAGCCTGCAGCCTGAATTAACTCGTATAAAAGAGTTGTATAAAAATGACAGCTTAAAGCAGCACAAAGAGACAATTGCGTTGTTCAAGAGAAACAATGTAAACCCAATGTCGAGCATTTTTCCCATGCTAATACAAATACCGGTATTTTTTGCTCTATATAAAGTATTATTTGTTACTATAGAGATGAGGCATGCTCCTTTTTTTTTATGGATTAAGGATCTTTCAGCTCCTGACCCAACGAACATCTTTACATTCTTTGGGTTGTTTAATTATAACTTTCCTATTTCTATAGGCATTTTACCTATAATTTTCGGTGCCACAATGATAATTCAGCAGAAGCTAAGTGAGAAAGATCAATCCAGTAAAGATGATATTCAAGTAAATGTTATGAAGTTTTTACCTTACATTTCTGTCTTTATTTTTTCTTCTTTTCCTGCCGGCCTGGTAATATATTGGATATTTAATAATATTATAACTCTGATTCAACAATCATTAATAAAGTTGCTTTTAACAAGAAAAGTGGGGATGAATGTCGAAAATACTAATAGTTAATTCAATTTACCACACTGAAATAGTGAACCTTCTGCTTGAAGGTGCAGTCGATAGATTAAAAGAAAGTCATGCAAGCTATGACATAATTGAAGTTCCTGGTGCATTTGAGATACCAGCTACAATTCTCTTTGCAGTAAAAAGCAAGAATGCTAATTATGACGGTTATTTAGCTCTTGGGTGCGTGATTCGCGGTGAAACTGATCATTATAAATACGTTTGTAAAGGAGTAATCGAAGGCTTAAATGAAGTTATTATGCATTATGCAATACCCCTTGGTATGGGCGTAATTACCGCTGATAGCAAAGATAAAGCACTAATTAGAGCTGACAAAAACAAAAAGAACGTTGGTGGCCATGCAGCCTCAACTGTTTTGCATATGATAGATCTACACAATAAATTAAAATAATGGAAGAAAAACCAGTAGATAAAAAGTGGCGCATAAAAAGAAGTACGGCAAGATTTCTTGCCGTACAAATTGCTTATTCAAATATTTTTGTAAGTTACAACAAAAGCACTTTTAAATTGGAAAATTGTGAGCTTAAGGACTACATAAGTAAGTTGAAAGATATATTTGAATGTGAAGAATTTGAACATCAGTTCTTAGAAAACTTGTTATATAAGGTTATAAAAAGCAGTGAAGAATATGATAAAATAATAGAGTCTTATTTACATCCAAGCTGGTCCCTCTCACGGTTAAATCTTATAAGCTTATCTATCTTGCGTGTTGCAATATGTGAGTTGATTAATTGCGATACACCAGTTCCAGTTGTTATCAATGAGTATACTAACATTGCATCTGATTTACTTGATAAACCAAGCAAAATTGGTTTTGTTAATGGATTATTGGATAAGGCAAAAGATGCAGTTAAATTAAATAAAAATCCTTAGCAATTATAGCCAGCAAACACAGGGTGTCATCCGAGTAGCTGACACATAGCTGTATGAACATTGTCTACCAGGAAGGTATCATCCCAGTGCTTGACACTGGGATCCAGCTTTTGATAATTTCATCGAAAATGTTGTATAGTGCACAATCAATTTTTCTGGATCCCAGTGTCAAGCACTGGGATGACATCATAGTCAAGCTTTTTCGCAAATTACCTACCACTTGAACCAAAGCCCCCTGCATTGCGGCTGGTTTCTTCTGTGCAGAATTCTTCTCTGTCATCCCAAATTACTTGAGATACAGGAGAAATAAGGATTTGTGCGATTCTATCTCCTCTTTTTATTTCATATAGCTGATTACTTAGATTAATTAGGCAAATTTTAACCTCACCTCGATAATCAGAGTCTATAGTGCCAGGAGAGTTTAAGACAGTGATTCCATGTTTTACAGCAAGACCAGAACGTGGGCGGATTTGCCCCTCAAAACCGTTTGGTATTGCAATCACAATTCCAGTTGGAACAAGTAATCTCTCAAGTGGATTTAAAACAGCAGAGTCATTCAATGCAGCATAAAGATCCATACCAGCACTCTGCGTAGTTGCATAACATGGAAGAGACAAGTCTTCTCCGTGTGATAATCTTTTTATTTCTACTTTAATTTTACTTCTTTGCACTCCAATTTACCAATTATGAAGATTTAATTATAGCATGTAAATTGTATCTGCAAAAGTAATAAATGTTACATCGTAAATGATGTCATTCTGTGCGTGACGCCAGGCCATAAAATAAGTTTTTCGTTTCTATATGTGCTACCTTAAAACTTCAACGTCTTAACGCACTTAACCCCATCGACATATAAATTTGCATGACTTTTTTGAGTATTAAGCAATGCAAGTCCAATGTTGTCTACACTAGAGCGCAGTTCCCCTATTTCCTCATTATTTTCATTTGTCACTTTAGTGCCAATATCTGGAAGTACGTTATCCCCCTCAACAAGATAAAGTTTTCTTCTGAATATTTCTTGTCTGCTCATTCGATTTACGACTTCCTGACCTACATAACACCCCTTATTAAAGCTTATACCATTTGCCTTATCGATTAAATATTGCAATGGGAACGATGAATTTTGTATCATATCTTTTGCCCCATCTGGGACAAGGTTTTTAATTCTAACTTTTTCATATTTAGTAAAATCCACAACCGGTTCTTTTATTTCATCTTTATGTATGATCCTCATTCCTAGCAGCTTGTGCCTTGGATCTTGAAAAATAACTTGTGACTTACTACTACACTCCGCCAACTTAGTATCAAACAAAACTCCAACCTTATATAGTGCACTAATGTCTTTAATTTTCACTCTCAAATAAGTTTTAAGTAAATCTAGTTTCTCGATTATTTGCTGTAAGTGCACATTTTCGCACTCTAAGAAAATATATCTACCATATTCAATAAGAAAAAAATCATATAGGTATTTTCCCTGAGGGCTAAGCAATAAAGAGTAAATGGCTTTTTGGCTATCCAACTTATTAATATCATTGGTTATAATGCCTTGCAGAAAATCTCTAGTGTCAGGCCCATATAGCACTATTACACCACGACTTAAGAATGGTATATAACTCATGAAATCTCTATAAATAAACCTAAATTTTATTATATAACATTAGGCTCTTTATAGAAACTGCTTTTGGTGTGCATATTTCACAAACTCCAGCCCTTGAAATCTAACTTACGAGTATATATATAAAGTTATATGTTAATTTGAGCGGAAAAGCAAATGTTAAGTATAAATTTAAATGTATTGGATGATAGTGTACTGATCAAGCCTATTAGCGAGGAAAAGCAGGGTGGAATTATGCTTCCATCAAGTGCTGAAAAGAAACCTACTAAAGGTGAAATTGTAGCAACTGGTGAAGGTTCACGCAACTCAAATGGCGAACGCGTAGCTTTAACTGTAAAGGCTGGTGATAAAGTGTTCTATCGTCAATGGGCTGGTACAGAAATAGAACATAATGATGAAAAGCTTATCGTGATGAAAGAGTCCGATATACTTGCCGTCATTAAATAGCAGTCTTTATTTTACTAAACTGAAACAAAGCGCAACATGGCGCATTGTAAATGGTTTTATTATAGTTTTCTAAATTTTTTATTAACAAGAGGTGATAAAAATGACTAATGTAGTAGTATCAGGTGAGCAGTTGCAACAAGCCTTTCGTGAAGTCGCAGCAATAGTGGATTCAACGGTAGCAATAACTGCGGGACCTAGAGGAAAAACAGTAGGGATTAATAAGCCCTATGGAGCACCAGAAATTACAAAAGATGGTTATAAGGTGATGAAGGGTATCAAGCCTGAAAAACCACTAAATGCTGCAATAGCAAGCATCTTTGCCCAAAGTTGTTCTCAATGTAACGACAAAGTTGGTGATGGTACAACGACGTGCTCAATATTAACTAGCAGCATGATAATGGAAGCTTCAAAATCAATTGCTGCTGGAAACGATCGTGTTGGTATTAAAAACGGAATACAGAAGGCAAAAGACGTAATATTAAAGGAAATTACGTCAATGTCTCGTACAATTTCTCTAGAGAAAATGGATGAAGTAGCGCAAGTTGCGATAATCTCTGCAAATGGTGATAAGGATATAGGTAACAGTATTGCTGATTCCGTGAAAAAAGTTGGAAAAGAGGGTGTGATCACTGTTGAAGAGAGTAAAGGTTCAAAAGAGTTAGAAGTTGAGCTGACTACTGGCATGCAATTTGATCGCGGTTATCTCTCTCCGTATTTTATTACAAATAATGAAAAAATGATCGTGGAGCTTGATAATCCTTATCTATTAATTACAGAGAAAAAATTAAATATTATTCAACCTTTACTTCCTATCCTTGAAGCTGTTGTTAAATCTGGTAAACCTTTGGTTATTATTGCAGAGGATATCGAAGGTGAAGCATTAAGCACTTTAGTTATCAATAAATTGCGTGGTGGTTTAAAAGTTGCTGCAGTAAAAGCTCCAGGTTTTGGTGACAGAAGAAAGGAGATGCTCGAAGACATAGCAACTTTGACTGGTGCTAAGTACGTCATAAAAGATGAACTTGGAGTCAAGATAGAAGATCTGACACTTGATGATCTTGGTACTGCTAAAAATGTTAAAATTACTAAAGATAATACCACAGTTGTCAGCGAAAATAGCGATTCTGACGATGTGAAAGCTAGAATCGAGCAGATCAAATCTCAAATTGAAACTTCAACTTCTGATTATGATAAAGAAAAGCTAAGAGAACGTTTAGCGAAATTATCAGGTGGTGTTGCTGTGCTAAAAGTTGGTGGAGCAACTGAAGTGGAAGTTAAAGAACGTAGAGATAGAGTTGAAGATGCGCTGCATGCAACAAGAGCTGCAATTGAAGAAGGCATAGTTCCAGGTGGTGGAGTTGCACTTCTTTATGCTTCATCTGTTCTCGACAAATTAAAAGGTGCAAGTGACGAAGAGCAAATAGGCATAAACATTATCAAGAAAGTTCTCGGTGCTCCAATTAGAAGGTTAGTTAAAAATGCTGGTCTTGAATCTGCTGTTATCATTGACTATTTGATTAAGCAGAATGATAAAGAGCTTATATACAACGTTGAGGCTATGAATTACGCTAATGCATTTACAGCTGGTGTGATTGATCCAGCAAAAGTGGTACGTATTGCTTTTGAAACAGCAATATCTGTTGCGAGTGTGCTGATTACTACTGAATCTATGATAGTTGATGTACCAAGCAAAGAAAATGCTTCATCTCCTATGGGCGCAGGAGAAATGGGTGGCATGGGTGGATTCTGAGTAGAGTGAAGCCGTGGAGCAATTGCTCCACGGTAGTTCCAAAAAACCTCACATTTTACTATTCGTTAAAGGTAATACGTTTGGTGCAGAAAGGCACTACTGTTTGTATCCGTTTCATCCCTTTATATTGTGGTTGTCTAATAACAAAAAGGCAGCATAAAAGAACTATAATCCCTAGTATATTTATACTATAGCTGACCCAAGCAACACGTCATACCGCGATTCATTCCACAACTGTACGAACATTATAATATGGCACATAGTAAACGATGTCATGAAAGTAGCTGACATTGGAATTCAGAAAAAAGGATGATGTCATTCCAGTGCTTGACACTGGAATCCAACCTTTCCATAATCACCAAAGCATTGTATTTTAACAAAAAACAGCTATTTTTATGCTTGCCAACTTAATAAAATTCCTGGATTCCAGTGTCAAGCACTGGGATGACACCCTCCTGATGGGCCAAAATCACAATGTTCGTACAGTTGTGGATTCATTCGCGGTATCTCGGCATAGATTCCGCTAACAAGTAGCGAAATGACGAATTTGTCGTTTTTTAGATTGTTGTAAGTCAGTTTAGCTATAGCATAATGCTATATTAATAAATAATCTATATAATGTTATTAAATATAATGCTTAAAATCTAAATTATTTTCTCTATAAAAGGAGAAATTTGCCTTAATGAAAATACATATATATTTAATATTGTTTTTATTTTTCTCTTGCACCCAATTATATGCTGACGAGGAAATTGCAAAATTTGATTTACTTATTGGCGAGATAAATGAAGCAAGCTTCACTCTTAAAGGTGCAATAAAGGTTACAGTAGAACCAGGCTGGCACATATATTATAAAGATCCTGGAGATTTCGGTCTTCCCACTTCTTTTGATTGTAAGGGTAACAGATTAAACATAGATATTTACTGGCCTACTCCAAAGGAACATAGAGATAAAGTAGGAAGAGGGATATTTATCAGTAACGTATATAAGGATATGGTATTATTTCCCTTTAAGATGAATGTGTTTTCAAATCAAGGGTATATTGACCTTAACTTCCATATAAATTATGCGATATGTAAAGATAGGTGCATCCCTAAAAATGTTGAGATAAAAACCAGGCAACCACTAAAGGATTTTATAGATTCTGATATCAATAAACTTATAAATGAGTGGTATGAAAAATAGGGTTCTCATGGGGTAGGTGTCATTCCAGTGCGTGACACTGGAATCTCATTTACTTTTTTGTTCACTATGTGAGGAACTTGGGCCTACAAGTATATAAACATAATGGTTTCATATAAAAAATTTAGATCCCAGTGTCATGCACTAGGATGACAAGAAAGGAGCGCTAGGATGACAGAAAGAGGTGCTAGGATGACAGGAACGAAGTCATACAAACTCTAATAGAAAATAGGTTAGGTATTTTCAATTTTTGTTGTATACTTAAATAAAAATCTCACTTTTACAGATGGATACAGTAAAGTTTGTTTTATTACTGCCAACAATATTACTCATGCTAGTTGCTGGTGTTTACCTATCGGTTAAACTAAAATGGCTACAGATATTTAGATTGCCGTACGCCCTTTCACTCATTGGAGTTAAAAGAGGGGAAAATAAATTTTCTTCTATAGCCGCCCTGTTTACAATCTTAGGGGGAAATTTAGGAGTAGGAAACATTTCAGGAACTGCTGTTGCTCTAAAAACCGGAGGACCGGGCTCTATTTTATGGATGGCAATAATTATTGTTATCACTTCTGTGATAAAATATGTCACTTGTTATCTAAGTATAAAAACCAGAAAGGAAAAGAACGGACGGTTTATAGGTGGCCCTGTAGCCTACATGGCTGATGCATTTAATTCTAGAAAAGCTACAATTGTGTTTCTGGTTGTTATGATGATGGTTTCAATAACAGTTGGTAACCTTGTTCAGGTAAATTCTCTATCAATACCACTTAACATGATAGATGTGCCTGTAGTCATTGGTGGCATTGTAATGGCCATAATATTTTTTGTTGTTACAGTTCTCAGCTTAAAAAAAATTAAAATTTTTATATCGGCTATGATACCAATAATGACGGTAAGTTACCTCATACTTTGCGGTATCATATTATTTAAGTTCAGTGAAAATATCCTTCCTTCTCTAAAATTAATAACAAGCAGTTTTTTTACAACTAGTAGCTTTAACTCTGGTTTATCTCTAGGTTTGATTTTAGAAATGTTGACTATTATTCAAGTCGGAACTTTGCGAGGTATTTTTGCAACAGATATAGGGCTTGGCCTCGAAGGAATCGTGCACTCTTCAATTGTTCCTAAGAAAAATAATAATAAATTTATTATTGAACAGAGCCTAATCACAATAATATCGCCTTTTATAGTTGCATTCATAGTGTTTATTACAACAATGGTACTACTTGTCACAGATTCTTGGGTCACTGATTTAGAGAGTACTAACATGTGCATATTTGCTTTTAGAAAAGCTATGAATTGGCCCTATATTGACTATTTAATTATGGCCATAATGTTTTGTTTTGCCTTTACTACTATTTTTACTTGGTTTTTTTGCTCAAAACAGACAATACGCTATGCGTCTATGGATAATAAATACACTAAAATCTGGATTGTAATTTTTACCATGATCATTCCGCTTGGTGCGATGGGTAAAATCCGATTGCTATGGGATGTTGCTGATATCTCGATTGCTGCTTTGTTATTTATCAACATACTCGCTATACTCAAGTTAACCTCTCAAGATCCAGAAGTGTTTACTATGAGCAATAGATATTTAAAATTAGGCGCCAACTAAAAGTTGCCATCTGAGTAACAACACAACCTTCCTTAATAAAAATTCAACCAATGCTCATAATAATTATATTAGCTAGTATTAGCTAGAATTAAAGGCAGAGGGTTATTAGTGAGGGGTATATGAACACTAACGATACACAACAAGAACACATTTATAATGAGCGCATTCAAGAGTTTTTTCCTTTATTTGATAAAAAGGACAACCCAATTTATAATGCTAGAGTTGATTTTAACACAGTAAAGTTTTTAACAGAATGCACCGATTGGGATTGGAACGAAGATAAAGACAAAAATAAAGCATGTGGAGTTATTCTTCAGGAATGCAACAAGATAAAGAAAGCCGAACAAAAGCTCGAAAGTGAAGTTCAAAAAAGGTTGAAAGAGTATGTTGATGATGTTGCAGGAGTCTCAATGTACGGTAATCACGCAAGTATTACGCTGGGAGATGACAAAAAAGAGTTTAAAATCAGCGAATTTTTAAATAGTGATTTTTGTCAGAAGAATGGAATATCGGGGTTTTCAACATTGCATAGCGATGGAAAGAGCGGAATGCATGGTTTTGTTGCCGAGGAAGGAGGGGAAAAAATAAGACATTATGTCGTAACTGATGGTTCATATGAAATGACTTTAAAGTGGTATGCAGAGGGGAAAGAATGTGAGATCAAAATTAAGATTGATGCTAACGGTGTAGACCTTGTTAAAGGTGATGATTTTTCTCTAGAACGGTTAGAAGCAAACAGAGATGTAAAAATAGGTGGTTTATTCTTGCATAAAATAGAATTCAGGGAAAAAGGACAAGAAAAATTGAATGAGATGAAAGAATCATCTGAAATCGAAATAAAAAGTAACAGTAGAGATATTGAGCAAGAGGTCAAAAAGCCTGTTCAAAAACACCCAGCTACTCATATAAATCGAGAAATTGGATCTCAGATCCCTCCGCTGCCACCACTTAGAACTAGTTCACTTCCATCTAAAGAAAATGTTGTCAATGAGCAAGGGGGAAGCAAACTTGGAAGCCAAAACCCAGATAGAAGTGAGCAAATACCTAATAATCAGCAACAACCTAAAATCCCGCAACAAGAAGGAAACAGCAAAAGCGCTCTATTACAAGAGATCAGGAATTTCAAGAAAAACAACTTAAGGCACACTGATGTTGATGATAGAGAAGCATCAATAGAAAGAAGCAAAGAAAATAACCCATGGAAGAAACTCAAGGATAAAATTCCTTATTCACCTTTTTCAGATATGCATGAACACAACAGTGATAACCGTGGTGCTAGTGATGCTGAGTGGGAAGAAAGTAAACAGCCACTTTCTGTTCCAAAACCTAATAGCAAAAGTGACTCGGGCTATTTACCTCAAATTCATGCTCAATCTCAAGTAGATCCTGAGCAGTCAAAGAGGAGCTTAGAGAACATTGAACAAAGTAACCAAACTCCACCTAAAAATCTTCTTAAAGAAATCAGAGATAGATCACAGCAAGATAATAGAGGATTAAGGCAAGTTGATCCTACTGATAAACTGCCACAAGATAAAGAAGATGGGTTGCAAAAAAACGATTTAGCAGATGTAAAAACAGTAGAAGGTCCAACTGTTAGTGTCTCTGCTTCAACACCAAATAGTATAAGTGATTCAGGCTATTCATCTCCAACTCATGCTAATCATGAACAATCTCGAGTAAATTCTGGACAGTTAAAAGCGAGCCTAATGAATGTTGAACAAAGAGATGACACTCTACTTACGGAATTTACCAGTAAGTTGGATAAAGAAACTCAGAAGTTCCCACTAAAATCGGTGGATCAGAAAGAAATGAGCGAACAAACCAAAGAACATTTATTAGCAACTGGATTGCTAAAAGGAAATGCAGCGGAGACAAAAATAAACGATTCAGGCTACTCATCTCCAACTTATACTAGCCACTATAATTTTCAGGTAAGTCCTGAACAACTAGGGAAGAGATTAGAAACCATTGAATCAAAAAAAGAAGATACATTGGAAAAATTGAATGAAGGTTTAAAAGAACCTTCACAACAGGCTACTAAAACTAAAGATTTATCCTTAGACAGTATGTTGGAAAAAATAAAAGAAGGTAAACAATATGATCCTGTACGTAAATTATTAGAAAGAAAAGTGGCAGAACAAGAAAATGATAATACTAATCTGACTATAGACAAAAATAGCGAACTATATAAATTGCTAGAAAAAGATGCAGCACAATTGAAAGTCGGAGTAATAGAAGAAGAAAGAGAAGAAAGAAAAGATACTTTAACGGAACACACTGATAGTTATGATCGCAATAGAATTGCATTAGCTAATAGAAATAAAAGGCCACTGGGTTGGGCTAAACGTATTGCTGAGTCACAAGAAAAAGATACTAATAAAAGTATTTTGATGTAATTTGAGGTTAGGGAATGTTCAAAAAAGTGTGTCAAACTGCATTTTTAACTCAACTCAATTTTCAATCTACCAGGAAAGAAAATATCAAGTTGAGATATAGTTAAAGCCCAATTAGGTATAGTGGGAGTGTTAAATAAACTATTCATACCCCTCCCCTTTTGAAGGAAAAATTCTTTCAACTATAGGTGATATAATATATTCATTCACTTTTTCAGCAGCAAGTAGTGTAGCCACGGTTGCAAATATCCCTGCAATTGGCGCTATTACTCCTATTGTTGCACCTGCTAAAGCTGCAGAGCCCAGTCCAAGCATTGCACCAGGAAAAATAGCAGTTGCGGTTGCAGCAAGGCCAACTCCAATTGCAGCGCTTGTAACGCATAAACAAGCAGATCCGAAAAGATCTTTTTTGGAGAATTCTCCTTTTTTTACACTATTGCATATAAGAAATGCAGCTAACAATATTACAGGAATGGCGGCAATAATTCCACCTATAACCAAAGGTGATAAAGCTGTAAAACTCAACCCCAAACCTGTCAATGCTCCTATCACTGATGCTATACCACACAATACTAAAACTCCTTTAGGCCGTCATCCATATAACCTCCCTAATTAAATGATAATGCTACCATTTGTTCATATTTCTGTAAAGTAGAAAATTTTAGTGGGGCGAGCGACCAGGATTGAACTGGCGACATTCAGTACCACAAACTGACGCTCTACCAACTGAGCTACGCCCGCCAAGATATAAAATATCTAACATACGAGCGCAAATAGTCAATTGATTATTTAACTCTCCTTTTGCAGAGGGTTTTAAGTTTAGCCAATAAATATTTTCATTGATACTTTTACTATTATAGTTAATTGTATTGATACTAATGAAGTAGCGGTATGTTTAAAAGTATTTTCACATTTAGTTTTTTTACAGCTATTTCAAGGATCTCAGGGTTAATAAGAGATGTATTGATTGCTACGGTTATTGGTGCAAACTCTCTTGCAGACATATTTTTTTCTTCGTTTCGCTTTGCCAATCTATTTCGTGCATTTTTTGCAGAGGGAGCATTTACCACGTCCTTTATACCGTCATATTCAACAGAATCACACGATGATAAAAAGGCATTTAATCTTGCAAGTAGTGTAATATCCATTACGTTTATTATCTTAGTAATTTTTTGTCTTATCATGCAAACTTTCTCCCCTTATATGATTCAAATTTTTGCTCCTGGATTTGACCAAAGTAAGTTTACCCTTACTGTTACTTTATCAAGAATTATGATGCCCTACATAATCTTTGTGTCAATTGCATCACTTATTGGTGGAATGCTGCAAGTAAAGCAGCATTTTGCTTCAACAGCTATTGCACCAATCGTTTTGAATCTCTGTTTAATCATCAGTTTATTTGTGCCTTATATAAAAACCTCAGCGCACAATCTTTCTATAGCTGTGCTGATCGGAGGGATTTTACAGTTACTTCTGATACTGTTTAGTGCATACAAGTTAAAGGCAGCTTTTTCTTTTAGCCTTGAATTAAGCAATGAAGTAAGGTTGTTTTTTAAGCGTGTAATACCTGCAACTATCAACAATTGTGTAATACAAATAAGTGTATGGATTGACACAATCATGGCGAGTTTTATACCAAATGCGGTGTCTTATATATATTATGCCGATAGACTAAATCAACTACCGCAGGGAATAATCGGTACTGCAATTGGTACAGTGCTTCTTCCTTTAATTTCAAAACAGGTGAATAATACTGAAAATATAGTCAAAATACAGAACAAGGCTCTCAACATAGGATTAATGTTAATTATGCCAACAACTGCTGCCTTTATCATTATTCCCGACATAATTTTACTTACGCTTTTTTCTTACGGCAGATTTGATCATTATGCAGTGCAGCAAACTGCTCCCACGTTAATAGCATTTTCTCTTTCTTTACCTGCATTTATTATAAATAAAGTATTGCTACCCACATTTTTTGCTAAAGGCAATCTGAAAATACCAACTATGTTTTCACTAATGTGCCTTGGAATTAATGTAGTGCTAAACCTCATGTTAATGAACGAATATCAGCATACGGGAATTGCTATTGCTACTTCTGTTTCCACTTGGATAAATTCTATTCTATTAATTAGTTATTTAACAATAAATAAAATGTATAAGGTTAGCCAAGCGTTATTGTTAAATATCATGAAAATTTTTGTAGCAACGGTAGTCATGTCAATAGCCCTTTATATTTTTAATTCTTTGTTGGCAGGATTATTTTTTGATAAAATGTTGGCTCGTATTGTTTGTTTAACGACTTTAATAGCTTTGAGTGTTATTGTTTATTTTGGTACTCTTTACCTAACATTTATAGGGAATTTGAATAATTTGAAATATGTATAAACTAGATCTTTTGCTAAAGGAACAGCAAACGGTGTCATCCCAGTGCTTGACACTGGGATCCAGATATAAAAATATTTGCAAATTATGCAATAGACAACAGATTCTAGGAGCATACGCTGAAATAATGCTCATGATGAAAATAAGATGGATCCCAGTGTCACGCACTGGGATGACAAGACGAAGAGATGCCGGAATGAGAGGTCTACTATGAAACTTTCTTTATACGCCATATTATCAATTTCTTTAGTATTAGTCCTTCTTCATGTTGCCGCAGTTTTTAAGGATTGGAGTGGCTACAGGAAATATATCATAAAAGAGCTGGAGAGGACGTATGATGCTAAAGTGCATATTGGAGGGAAAGTTGAAGTTTCACTCATTACTCCAAAGCTCACTATTTATAATGTATATGTACAATACAACGAAAATAAAGAGCAAAAGTTATCAGATTTAATTAGTGTAAGAAAAATTGAAATAAGGCCATCGTTCCTATCCTTGTTTTTATTTTCGTTGCAACCAAAATCAATCACATTGTTTGGCATGAAAAGCAATAAAGAAAATTTAATCAATATTATAAATACAAAAGCCAGTGGTAACACAGTCGATATAGTAATAAAAGACAGTCAAGTAAGTTTTAACGCTTATATTGTTAACATAAAGGAAGTTGCTGTAAAAAAAAACAAGCAGTTTTTTGGTGAAGTAAAGGTAGGTGATAATAATTACGATTTTTCAGGAAAGGTTAATATCACAAAAAAGAATGTATACATTAGTGTTGAATCAAATTTTGTAAATTTGCTATTTACAGGTAATAGAAATCAAGAAGAACTCCAGGGTAATTTAACACTAACGATTAATAATAGTTCCGGTTCTGTGAGTGATTTAGCAAAAATCATTAATCTTAGCTTTCTTTCTTGTGTTATTCCTAGTGAAAATATTGAGATATCATCTAATATCAACCTCGATGAAAATGAGTTTACGGTAACTGACTTGAAAATTGATTCCAAAAGCATGCAAGCCAGTGGTACAATACAAAATGATAGAAAAGGCGATCACACTAATCTCAATATTAGCTTCAGCAAAGTTGACTTAGATTCCATACAAAATGATTCACAAAAAACAACGAATATGAAAGACCTTCTGGAATGCTTTAGAGCAGTTGTGCCAAAGAACTTGAGCTTAAATTTTAATATGGAAGCTTCTAACATTCAATATCAAAACAAAATATTGGACAATTTTCGTGCTGTACTAAAATCCACTGATGGCAAAGTAAAAGTTAATACGCTTCTTAAATTTCCTGGAATCAATAATATATCTTACTTATCAGGAGAGATCTCAAATAATAATGCCCTATCTGAGTTTGACGGTGATTTATTAGTCGAAGGAGGTGATTTTGAGTCATTCATTTCATGTTTTTTCCCTTCTATAAAGATGAAAGAAAACCAGAAAAATCAATTTACACTAAGTTCTAAATTGCACCTTGCACCAAGAATATTATCTATCTCAGACATTAGATTGCTAAATAATAAGGAATTCTTGCAAGGATCAATTAAGATGAGTTACGCAAAAAAACGCAGTGTGATTGATGGTAAATTTAGCATGCATAATCTTGATGCAGATAAATATGATCATTCATTATTTAGCAGTCTATCTAAAATGCAACGGCTGAAAAATTTTCAGTATGATGCAAATATAAAGGCTAGTGTTAATAACCTTATATTAAATGATACGAAAATTAAAAATTTGGATTTTTTGCTGAAAATGGAAAAAGGTAAGCTAGTTGCAGATAAAATAAAACTATCTGGAGAAGATTTCGATATTACCGGCAATGCAAAAATATTAGTAGATCAAAAATACGCCAAACCTTTATTAGATGTGAACCTTACGGGCAATAAATTTAATGGAAATATCTTTAAATTACCAAATTTAGTAGAGGTAAAAAGAAATTCAAGAAATGAGATAGATCAAATTCAATGGTCAACAAAGCAGCTTGATTTTTTGAATGACAAAGAAGGCTTTGATGCAAATGTGCAAATCAATACTGCAGAATTTAAAACCGAGCAGAATATTTTGAAAGATTTTAATTTGGATGCGGTAATGAGAAATAACGTTATCACTATCAGGCAGGCAAGTTACATATTAGAACACGGGCAAGTGTTTTTTCAGGGTTATTTAAGATCAGACTCAATGAATACAAGATTTTCTATTGTAAATTTGGACACTAAAAAGATTGGTAAGGTTATAGGAATTGACAACGTAAATGGTCAGGTAAGCTTAAATGGTGAAATCAAAACTCAAGGAAAAAGTTTTCATGATTGGGCTAGTAACTTATCAGGAGATGTAAACCTACAAGCGCAGGGAATAGAAGTTACTAATGTAGATTGCAATTCATTTATCACTAATTTGTTAAGCAGTAAGAATAAGTCTGAAATTTCCACATTTGCTTATGTTGATATATATAATGGCAGTACATTTTTTGAAAATATTAGCGGAAAAGCAAGTATTAAGAGTGGTATATGTTCAACTAGTTTACAATTCGGGATTGATCAGGCATCAGGGTCGATCTCTTCTAATTTAACCTTATCTAACTTCGCTTTAGTTTCTATATTCAGGTTCTTTTTCATACCACAAAACTATAGTAATCCAATCTATATCGATATGCACTTGGACGGCCCTATTTGGCGTCCTAAGATGAGTTTTGATGTAAACCAAATCTTCATCGCTTTGGTTGGCAAGAGGAATAGTTAATTTACTTAGGTGTACGGTTTAGGGGACAATAAACTCATCTGAACGGATACAAACTTAACCTAATTCATCACCACCCGTCAATGGCGGCAAGCCAAAAGCTTCTCTTTTTTCATTGAGCGTCATGAAGCTTGCATTTTCTACGTATTTCCACAACTTTTGTCTCTTTTCCATGAGTATCTCTATTGCATCTTTATCGTACGACAAACACAGATTTTCACCAAATTTTGGTGTTAGCCAAGAATTCAGATAACAGATAATATTTTCTAGCATTGGTAAAACCGTCTGCCCCCAGAGGGATAAGCGTGCTTCGACTAAATTGCTATAAGTGTTATCACCTGGTATGCCAAGCAACTGCGGCGGGAGGCAAAAAGCCAGGGCAATATCACGAGCTGAGCTGTGTTTGGATTCAATAAAATCCATATCCCTTGGTGATAAGCTCATTTCTTTCCACTCCAAGCCTCCTTCAAGCAATATCGGTCTTCCAGCATTGACAGAACCTGAATAATGATCATTTATTTGCTCTTTTAAGCGTTGGTACTGCTCTTGACTTAAACTTCCACCACTCCCGTCCTTCGCTGATTTCACAACTATTGCACCACTTGGTCTTGCCCCATTTTGCAACATCGCTTGATTCCAAGCACCCGCCTGATTATGCTGATCTATGCTATATGCAGCTGCCTCAATTGGTGATAATCCATACCAATCATTCAAAGGGTTAAAGGTCTTTAGGTGCAACACTGCTGAACGTCCGGTTAGTTTATCAACTTTAAAGTCATAACCGTTGTTATTTATGGTATAACGATAGATATAAGGAACGTTATTTCTCCCCGGAACAATTTCAACCCTATCAGGGCGCAGAAGATAAAGCTCTGTTGGTGGTTTTTTATTGTTCTGCGGCTCAACCATCAATATATAAGAATTGCCGTTAACTAACCGATAAGTTACAATCTCCTCAATAAATTCCGATTTTGATGTCATTGGATTAGGAGAATAAAGTAATCTCAGTAATGGATGGGCTTTTAGTTGCGATTTTCCCTGTTCAGTAAGCTGGCAGAGAGTAAAAGGTACCAAAGATGCAGCACTTGCAATCATATTAATTGCTCGAAAGGCAATAACATTTTTATGTAACCTTCCTCAGCAAAACTTACATAATCACGCTTACTCCAACTTGGTTCCATCATTAGCTGCAAAGCAGAATATTCACTGCTTTTCTTTCTTTGAAAAATGTTGAAATTCATATGTGCCTCCTAAAAAATTGAATTTGTGGTAGAATTATATCAATTGGTGTCACAGGAAGAATATACTAACGTACGAACATTATGTTTGAGAGCAATCTCTACACAGTAGTTAAATGGCAGGCACAATAAGGGGTAGCAAAAAGAATGAGCTTTTTTTTTGAGCTAAGCGAAGCCACCTAAGGTAGAAAATGAATCAGGAAGGAGTAAAAATATATTTAATGTTTATATGATGTACTTACTTATAAATATCTTTTCTGTGTCCTATCTCTGTGATAACCACTTCATATTTTATAATATTTACGGAATAGATAACGCGATAATCACCTACCCTTAATCTTCTTTGTCCTTTAAATCTGTAATATAATGGCTCACCAAGGTTAATGGGATCAACTGTAAGGCGCTTATTTATCGCATTTATGATCCTTAATCTTATTGTTTTTGGAAGAGCTGGAAGGTCTTTCTCAAGAACGCTTTCTATGAAGATAATATTGTATTCCAGTCTACATCCTCACTTCTAATTTTCTTTACACCTGAAACATTACGTTTAGCAGCACGCTCAATTAGTATTTTATCTTCCTCATTTTCAATTGCTTCTTGTATTAGCTTCTCTGTTAGTTCTTTAATGGACTTATTTCTTATTTTAGCCAGTCCGGCAAGACACTCTGAAATTTCGTTGTTGAAAGTTATGCTAAATTTTGAGTCTGCCATATATTTTACCTAAAATCTACTAATAATTGTACAACATTTTTCTGAATTTTTCAATAAAAAAAGTTGCCTATACGTAAAGAGGACCTGTGTTGACAAACAATTAAACATTTGTCATGTACTATGTTTGTTAAGGAGAAATAGCACAGAAGTTAGTATTAAGTATACTAGGAATAAGAAAGGCTGCGCTCAGTGTCACACACTGGAATAACAGGAAAATGCTATACTAAAAAGAAAAGAAATTGAACATGACAGAATGGCTAATATCTAATCAGCTTATTGATTATAACTGTGCCGTAAAGTCTATGGAAGAAAAAATTCAACAGATTTACAATAATTCAGCAGACGAATTGGTATGGCTACTCCAGCACCCTCCACTTTATACTGCAGGAATCAGTGCAACAGATGATGATATTGTTGAAAAACTATTTCCTATATATAAAACAGGCAGGGGTGGCAAATACACATATCATGGGCCAGGACAACGTGTTATATATTTAATGTTAAACCTTAAAAAAAGAAATAAATGCGACATAAAGCTATATATTAGAGACCTAAGTAAATGGATAATAAATGTTTTAAAGCAATTTAATATACTTGGAGAATTTAAAGAGGATAGAATAGGTGTTTGGGTGAATAACAATGGAGTAGAAAAAAAAATTGCAGCTTTTGGTATTCGCTTAAGAAAATGGGTAACTTATCATGGCATAGCGCTTAACGTCTTTCCAGATCTCTCTCACTATAAGGGTATTATTCCTTGTGGACTGCAAGATTATAGCGTTACATCAATGGAAGAATTAGGAGTTAAAGTTCTACTTTCTGAACTCGATGATATACTAAAAAAAGAGTTTTATAAGATATTTTAATGATCATTTACCTTTTATATTTTATTTTCACTTTATCTGCTAACACAGGTATTCATGCAATGGACCAAGTTGATATTATTGCTCCTTCTTCCAAGGGAAAAGAATCAGACCTGACTACCATAAAAGAGTATGTAGAAGCCTTGAATTTCAGTCCCAATATCTCAGAGAAAATATATAGCAATGATAATCCATTCTACTCTAACTCTGATGAATTTAGAGCAAATGATTTGATTAGAGCACTAACTGATGATAGTAAAATAATTTGGTGCATCAGAGGAGGAGAAGGGGCTTCTCGGTTAATTCCCTATCTAGAAAAGCTACCCAATGATAAAAAAGAAAGGATTGCTCAAAACAAAAAAATCCTCATAGGCTATAGCGATATAACTGCCTTGCATATCTATCTACAAGCTAAATATGATTGGCAAACTCTTCACGGCACCATGTTGGAAATGATAGTAAATAGCTCCGTTTCTGAAAGCTCTGTTGAAAAATTGAAAGAGTTAATTCTTAACAAGCAGGATTCTATCAGATTTGATAACCTAAAGATGATAAACAATGGCATTAGACTAAAAGATGGCAGATTAGAGTCTAAAGTCATCGGTGGTAATATGACTTTAGTTGAAAATAGTATAGGAACCGCTTGGCAAATAAATGTGAAAGGTAAAATTCTATTTTTAGAGGACATAAGAGTTTACCCATATGCAATAGAGCGCAGTTTAGATCACCTAAAACAAGCTCACATTTTTGATGGAGTGCATGCAGTAATCTTTGGGGATTTCGTTAACTGTTATAATGATAATCTTGTTGAAGTCGTAAAAGAAAGGTTTGCAAAAAGTGTTAACTTTCCTGTATTTACAATGAAAGGGGTAGGCCATGGGCATATAAACGATCCTTTGCCTCTTAACACTCACGCTATTATTAGCGTTCAAGACGAAAAAGAAGGTTTGTTTTTTATGGATGTGCAGAATGTTAGCTAATCTTATAGCTAATGCGAGCTCTACGTCATGCCGCCGTGGTATCTCTTAGCCGCTAACACGTACTTAACCGTCATACCGCGATTTATTCGCGGTATCTCATCCACTAACAAGAGATCCCTGACCTTACCCAGAAAAAGTAGAGAGGAAGTTAAGACGTTTTTGAAGTAAAATAGAACGTTTTTTCAAAGAGGTGTAATATGGGAAACAGAAGGGAATATACAATAGAGTTTAAATTGGAAGCAATAAAACTAGTAAGAGAAACAGGTCAACCGTCAGCAAAAATAGCAAGAGATTTAGGCATGAGTGGAGATTTATTAAGCAGATGGGTAAGAAAATATAATGAAAAAATGTCAGGAGTAGATGCATTTCCAGGCAAAGGAAAGTTAGCTACTTATGACAAAGAAAGGTTTGACTTAAAGAAAGAGTTAGCAAGAATAACTAGGGAAAGAGACATTTTAAAAAAAGCCCTGGGATATTTTGCCAGCCAAAAGGAGTAAAATATTCTTTTATAAAAGAGCATAGAAGCAGCTATAAAATACAGGAGTTATGTAGGTTTTTAAATGTATCTGCTTGTGGTTATTATAAATGGGTTGCTCAGGAGAAAAGCAATAAAGAATTAGCAAGAGAGGAGCTTCTAGCAGATATTCAAAAAATATATCAAGCATCACAATGCAGGTACGGAGCTCCTAAAATCCATGCTGAACTAAAAGCTTTAGGCAAAAATTATAACATCAAAACAGTGCAAGATGTAATGCAAAAAAATGGCATTTAAGCTAAGCTTAGAAGAAGATTCAAAACTAAAAAACAGCAAACAGACAGTAGGATTATAGCTCCAAATATCCTGGATCAAAATTTTACTACGGACCAGCCCAATAAGGTATGGGTAACTGATATTACTTATATAAAAACCAAAGAAGGCTGGCTATATTTGGCAGCAATAATTGACTTATATTCACGTATGGTAGTTAATGAGTAGTCCAATGGATAAACAATTAATTATAGATGCTTTATTTATGGCTGTTAATAAACGCAAACCCGCCAAAGATCTACTGTTTCATAGTGATCAAGGGTCACAATATACTTCTAAAAAGCACCAATTCTTATTAAATAGAAAAAATATTATCTCTAGCATGAGTCATAAGGGTTGTTGTTATGATAACTCACCTGCAGAAAGCTTTTTCAGCTCACTCAAAAGAGAGCTACTTATTGATCCTTCACAACACTCTGCTCAACAATCTAGAACTGCCATATTTGAATACATTGAAATTTTTTATAATAAACAACGACGTCATTCTACTATTAACTATTGCATCCCTGAACAATTTGATGCATCATTTTCATGACAAAAACGTCTTAACTTCCTCTCTACTTTTTCTGGGTAAGGT
>NZ_JAPQLJ010000051.1:0-4075 GCF_028982115.1 Wolbachia endosymbiont of Drosophila tsacasi
TAAGTGCAACTAACCTTAGCTAAAATGTTTAAGAAATTTACTAAGCAGAAAAAAAGGCAAAAGAAACCCCGTGTTAGCTAATTGTCACTCTCTAATCCTCCAAATTGGCGTACTATACTGTCTTAAACGACTTATAAGCGCGTTTCAGCTTATATAGGTAAAAACCCAGAAATGTTGTGAAGACATAAGGTGCACATAGTGCAAAAAATTAAAAACAAGACGCCAACTACGTTGTTTTCTTGCTATTTAATCTGCACAGATGAAGATAACTGAATACCTTCAGTTTCATGATAAGGGGGCTGGCGGGGTTTGTCAAGTAAGTTTTTTCGTTTCTACTGAATGACAGTTGTGACTTGGGAGGTAGTGCAAGAAGTCTATTGTATTACTGAATTATTAATAATTCAGTAATAGTGCCTGCTATGTAGCTAAAATTTTCCTTTAACTTAAGCTATATGTAGCTAAAATAACTTGGGTTTACCGACGATTTGACAAACCGTTATCCCGCTGCTTGTTAGCGGGATACCGCGGCGGTATGACGTAGGGAAACCTGACTTGCATTAGCCATGTATAATAAAGGAAATCTATGACAAAAGAATCATTGGTAAAAACTGATATAGTGAAAGTTGAAGACAAAAAAGCGGTAAGAAGCTTTTTTAAAATACTAGGTGAAGTGGCAGATGCTGTAAGATCGTGGATTGGTAACATCGGTCCTGATTTAAGCAACAGTCGCGATATCGATAGTTTAGTCTTGAAGATGAACGAGTGCTTAAATCCAAAGGGAGAAGAGGTCTCAGCACGTAAGAACGCTGTATCTCTTGGTAACCTGTACTTGAGCTTATCAGAGAAAGGTAAAATAAAATTTCTACAAACCCTGGCAGAAAAATTTAATCCGAATAAAGCGGAAATAGATGAGAAAATTAGAGAATATAAGAAAAACCAAGATCCCGAGTTAAACTATAAATTTGAGCAGGGTTTAATAAAAATTCTTGAATCACCACGTTCCAAAATATTAAAGCAATTTATTTCTTTACCAGAAGGCCTCAAGTTTATTGTTGATATGCGTTCTGATGTGCTTAAGCTAAAGAACCAATATAGAAGCTTGAATCCACTAGAGAACGAATTGAAAAATATACTCTATACTTGGGTTGATGTTGATCTACTCGATCTTCGTCAAATCATCTGGGATTCACCTGCATCATTGCTAGAAAAACTTATAAAATATGAAGCTGTGCATAAAATTTCCTCTTGGGATGACTTAAAAAACAGACTAGATTCTGATCGTCTCTGTTTTGCTTTCTTTCATTACAAAATACCAAACGAACCTCTAATTTTTGTAGAGGTTGCATTGGTGAATAAGATTGTAGATAGCATTCAACACCTTTTAGATGAATCAGTACCTTCAAACGATCCGAGTAATGCGAGCACTGCTATATTCTATTCAATATCAAATACTCAAGCAGGGTTATCTGGAATCAGCCTTGGTAATTTTTTGATCAAAAGGGTTGTAGAAAAGCTATCACAGGAGTTTAAAAGTATAAAAACATACGCGACTCTTTCTCCAATACCTGGCTTTACTAAATGGCTAAAAAACAATCTAAACCAAGATGTCACTTTATTGGGCAAACTAAATATAAAACAATCTAGTGCAGAAATTTTAGAAAGTGCAGAGCAATTAAAAACTAATGTTGAATGTACAAATGAAACTAAACAATGCATGCTTAAACTATGTACGTATTATTTACTAAAAGTGAATAATAGTAATGGAAATGCTTATGACCCGGTGGCACATTTCCATTTAAGCAATGGTGCATCGATAAAACAATTAAACTGGATGGCGGATACCTCTGAGAAGGGTATTAGTCAGTCGGCTGGAATGATGGTAAATTATCTGTATGAGTTGCCTAAAATAGATAATAATCATGAAAACTACATGGTTAATAAAGTGATTTCCTGCTCGAAAAAAGTGTCGTCTATGTTGAAGGAGTAAGTAGTCCCTTAATAAATAATTGCCCTCACAACACTTAAAATGTAAAATAGTTTAAGTATAGTAGGCCATAATGAACAACATAAGGAATTTTGCAATAATAGCGCATATAGACCACGGTAAGTCAACGCTTGCTGATCGTTTAATAGAGGAATGTAACGGCCTTGAAGCAAGAGAAATGACCAATCAAATACTCGATTCAATGGATATAGAACGCGAACGTGGGATTACAATTAAAGCACAGACGGTAAAACTTAATTATACGGCAAACGACGGTAATCAATATTGCCTAAATCTCATGGACACTCCAGGTCATGTTGACTTTTCGTATGAAGTAAGTCGAAGTTTAGCAGCGTGTGAAGGTTCACTTTTAATAGTAGATAGTAGCCAGGGTGTTGAAGCACAAACCCTTGCAAATGTATACAAGGCGATTGACAATAATCATGAAATAATAGTTGTACTCAATAAAGTTGATCTCCCTGCTGCAGATCCAGAAAAGGTAAAACTCCAGGTTGAGGAAGTAATTGGCATTGACGCAAGTGAGTCAGTTTTAATATCAGCAAAAACTGGACTTGGAATAAAAGATGTACTGGAAGCAATAGTAGCAAAACTTCCAGCTCCTCAAGGTAATGTAAATGCTCCATTGCAAGCAATTTTGGTTGATAGTTGGTATGACACTTATTTAGGAGTAGTAATTTTAGTGCGAGTTAAAAATGGAGTGCTAAAAAAAGGCATGAAGATTGTTATGATGTCTAATAATGCTACATATCAAGTGGACAATATTGGTATTTTCACCCCTAAAAAAGTTATGACGAGAGAGCTTTCAGCAGGTGAAGTTGGTTTTATAACTGCTTCAATGAAGGAAGTAGCAGACTGCAAGGTAGGGGATACTATCACTGAGGAAAAGAGACCTTGTAGTGAAGCACTTCCTGGATTTAAAGAAGTGCATCCTGTGGTATTTTGTAGCATTTTCCCTCAAAAAACGGATGATTTTAAATATCTAAGAGAAGCTCTAGAAAAGTTACATTTAAATGATGCAAGTTTTACCTTCGAAGCTGAAACTTCAAATGCACTAGGCTATGGATTTCGTTGTGGTTTTTTGGGAATGTTGCATCTTGAAGTTATTCAAGAAAGGCTCGAGAGAGAATTTGATTTAGACCTAACAGCAACTGCACCGAGTGTTATATATAGGGTTACAACACGAAGTGGTGAAATTTTGAATATTCATAACCCAAGTGATATGCCAGATCCAATGAAAATTGAAATTGTGGAAGAGCCATGGATTACTGCAACCATAATGGTTCCTGATCAATACTTGGGAGAGATTCTATCTCTATGTGAAGAAAGGAGGGGAGAACAGGAAGATTTATCTTACATTGGTAACACAATAACAGCATTGTTAAGATATAAGTTACCACTGTCTGAAGTTGTTTTTGATTTTTACAATAGGCTAAAATCAATTTCCAAGGGGTATGCAAGTTTGGATTGGGAAATTTCCAGCTATCTGGTAAGCCAAATAGATAAATTAAGCTTTTTAATTAATGGAGAGCCCGTAGATGCACTGGCTTGTATCGCTCACAAAAGCAGAGCAGAAAAAAGGGGACGTGAAATATGCGCACGTTTGAAGGATCTAATACCACGTCAGCAATATAAAATCGCGATTCAAGCAGCAGTGGGCGGGAAAATTATTGCCAGAGAAACGATTAATCCATATAGAAAAGATGTAACAGCTAAACTCTATGGTGGAGATGTAACGCGAAGAATGAAACTACTTGAAAGGCAAAAGAAGGGTAAAAAAAGGTTGCATTCTATAGGGAACGTAAATATTCCACAGAATGCTTTTATTCAAGCCTTGAAGATAAGTGATTGATCTTAAAAGACTTCTTGCATAGCTTTTGGCAGCAACCGTTAGAAACGAAAAAACTTACTTGACAAGCCTCGCCAGCCCCCTTATCATGATAGTGAAGGTATTCAGTTATCTTCATCTGTGCAGATTAAACAGCAAGAAAATAACGTGGTTGGCGTCTTATTTTTAATTTTTTGCACTATGTGCACCTTATGTCTTCACAACATTTCTGGGTTTTTACCTAT
>NZ_JAPQLJ010000051.1:4125-19039 GCF_028982115.1 Wolbachia endosymbiont of Drosophila tsacasi
ATAGTACGCCAATTTGCAGGATTAGAGAGTGACAATTAGCTAACACGGGATTTCTTTTGCCTTTTTTTCTGCTTAGTAAATTTCTTAAACATTTAAACTAAGGTGAGTTGCGTTTAAAAGCAGCTAAATTGCAGTGTTTAAGATTAAAAAAAACGCCAATACAGAAAATAGACAATGACTAGGGCTTCTTTTGCCTTTTTTTTCGTTTGGTAAATTTCTTAAATATTTATAGCTAAACGACAACCGTCATCCCGCTGCTTGTTAGCGGGATCTCTTGTTAGCGGCTAAGAGATACCGCGAATGAATCGCGGTATGACGGTTCGTGGCGGATGACGGTTCGCAGTGGTATGACGTCTTAGCTATAGTTAACAATAGAAGCAAAAACTCATCATTTTGAAAGAGGAGGAGATTTTTCCGAAACCTCAGCAGAGATTAATTTTGGATCTGATAATTCTGTATTTACCTTGATTGGCTCTAATGGAATTTCCTGCTCTTCCGGTTTATCGTCTGGAATTGGAACAGGCCAATCCATAATGTTTTGCGGTATAACTTCTGCTTCTTTAGCTTCTTTTTGACCTGTTGAAGATGATGCATCAACTCCTGCATTTTTAGTAACTTCTTGTTTTAGCTGTTTATTTTCTTCTTGTAATTGCTTTAAATTTTTCTTTAACTCGTCAATCTCTCTTATTTTTTGTTTTAATTGTTCAGATATAGTTAGTTTGTCTCTAGTCAAATTTTTGTTTTCTTGTCTTAACCCACTAGCTATTCTGCTTGAGTTGTTCTTTACAGCTTGTATACCTTGGTCTTGCTGCTGCATGCTTGTTCCTCTACTTTCATATTCAACTTCAGTTTGAGTTGCCTGACCTTTTTCCTGCTGTAATATGTTCTGCAGTTGCTCTAGACTCTCTTTGACAGACTTCAGCTCTTCTTGTAATATGTCTTCCTTTTCTTTATAACTCTCTTCAAGTTCCGCAAGTGTGGATTTTAAGGAGTTACGTTCTAATCTTAGATCCTCAAGCTGTTTTGCCTGCGCTGCAAAATATTTAGCAAATGTTTCTTTTTCTTCCTCTAATTCCTCAATTTCATTTATAATTTTGTCTACTTTATCTTCTAATTCTTCTTGTTCATACTCTTCTTCATCACTAGACATATCATCCTCAAATATTTCATCTTCATCACTAAATTCACTAACACTAGACAAAGAACTTCTACGCGAAGAAGGTGCACTGCTACTTAGTATAGGCAATTGCGATGATGGGCCTTGTGTGTTGTCGACACTTTGGCCCATGTCAGTAAAAGCTTTGTACAGAGTTTTTCCATTGATAAAAACTTCTTTATTCTGCTCAACTAATTTTAATATTTTATCTTTTGTCTCCTCTGGTGTGAACTTTAAATCACCAAACTTTGGCTTACCAATAACACTCTGTATACCACCAGAATCCAATTTTACAGTCATGCTACAATCTATGCTGTTACCTTCAGAATCTTTAGCCTGCCAGTTAATGGTCATTTCACATGAGCTTGAACCAGTAAAATCATAGTGCCTTTCGCTGCCTTTTTTGGTCGCAGTTATTTGACTATCTTCCCCTAAAGATATGTTATAAACCTTACCTTCTCTGCTGGTTCTTAAAATATTGCTAATTTCTATTGGTTTTTCTTCATTTTCAAATCTAATTTTGAAGTCATTATCTTTTGTTGAATACGCTAAGAAATTTCGACCAGGCAGAGACGACTTAAGTTCTTTATGCGTTGTGTTTATTGATTGCTCAAATTTTTGGAAATCTGTCTTCCACTTTGAGCTCATTTGTTCCTTAATGTCTTTATCTTGTAGTAAAGGACCAATAAAGTACCAGATTAAGTTTTTTTTCTCCTATTGTTTTATAGTCTCCTGAAAGCTGCTGCAGGATTCAATCACATCTAAAATATCCTTTTTCTGCTGTTCATCTACATTTAAACTTTGACTCTCAGCTATAAATACATTTTCGTTCTCCTTTGGCATAATTTTATATTTATTAGAGAATATATTTAAATGTTAATAGTTTTAATTTAAAAATTAATTAATTATATGGTAAATAAAGAAGAAACTTGAGCACTTGTCCATTATGTTATATAGTAGTTACTCCTTAAGCAGTGCAGTATGGACAATACCATTATAAGAAAATACGATATTAGAGGTATAGTAGGCAAAGATTTGCAGATTAATGATGGGTACGAGATAGGTAGAAAGTTTGGCCAAACCGTAGCTAGTGTTTGTGTCGGCTACGACAGCAGAATAGATTCACCAGGTATAGAAAGAGAATTAATTAGGGGCTTAACTTTATCTGGAGCAAATGTTATACGCGTTGGACTATGCTCTTCACCTATGCTCTACGCTGCAACACAAATCACACAGGCAGATCTTGGTATCATAATAACCGCCTCTCATAACCCCAGCGAATATAATGGCTTTAAATTTTTTAGTAATAAAAAAGTCTTCTCAGATCAAGAAACAAAGGAAATTATAAGCAATCCAATTAAAGACAGTACAAGAATTGGAAGCTTAATTAACATAAATATATATAGTGAGTGCATTCGCGTATTAAAAAGTACAGTGAAGAATAATACTACACAGAAATTAAAAATAGCCTGGGATTGTGGAAATAGTCCAGCAAGTGGAATTATAAGGTGTATTGAAAAGATCTTGCCTGGTCATACGCATATCGTAACCAATAACTCTATAGATGGGGCATTTCCACTGCATGATCCAGATCCCATAGAGGAAAAAAATCTCGCTCAATTAATTGACATTGTGAAAGAATATGGATGTGATCTTGGCATTGCGCTAGATGGCGATAGCGATAGGGTGCGCTTAATTGATAATAAAGGCGACGTTGTTTCCAATGATCATTTGTTTATAATTTTTGCACGTGAAGTGTTGAAGGAGTATCCAGAAAGCAAAGTTATTGCCAACGTAAAAATGAGTATGAAAGTGCATGATTTTGTTAGTAAGTTAGGAGGGCAAGTTATTACCTGCGCTACTGGACATTCACTAGTTAAGAAAAAGATGGTAGAGGAAGGGGCAAAGTTTGCCGGTGAATTAAGCGGGCATTTTTTCTTTTCTGAGCTGGGTTTTGATGATGGGCTGTATTCTGCTGTTAAAGCCGTTGATATCTTACTTAAGGAAAACCAAAGCCTATCTCAGATGATTAAGGATTTACCAAAGTTATATATCACCCATGAAGTGAAGATTGTAGTTAAAGATGAGAAAAAATTTCAAATAATTGAATCAATAAAGAAAACACTAGAGCAACAAAATATTGTATTTTCAGATCTTGATGGTGTTAAGGTAACCGATAATAAAGGTTGGTGGCTTCTTAGGGTATCAAATACGCAAAACTGCATTACAGCAAGATGCGAAGGAGAGACTTTAGAAGGTTTTGAACTTACTAAAAAGGTTTTGTTCCATTACATTGATGAAGCAAGGTCTTTAAATTGTAGCTGCTCACAGAAATAAATTTGATTTATAAAATTGGCATGAAAGTATAAAGATAAATAGGCTAAATATACTTATCATCTGGTCAGGCTGCAGCATTATTTCGTGTAACCGTTTGCGGGTCCACTTAATTCTGCAATTCTTTGATCTCACTCATGGAGAGGCCAGTAAACTTAACAATAGTGGTGACATCAACATTATTAGCTAGCATTGTTTTTGCAACTTCAATTTTTCCTTCCTTTTTAGCATCATCAAGTTTTTGTTCAAGAACAGCCCGTTCATCACGAATACGTTTTATTTCCTGTTCGTAGGCAATAAATTCTTTCTCTGACCAGTTGAATCTATTTAGTTCTTCATATGCCTTTTTAATTATTACATCACTACCTATTATCTTTTCCAATTCTTCTTCGCTAGTTTCATCTGCATATTTAAAATAATAGATCCATTTTTCAACTATACTCTCCAATTGGTCTTCTTTAGTTTTAGGAAATTTTGGTAACTCAATAAATGTAAAATAAAAATCTTTTAAATCATGTTCATAGCTATCTTTGTCTAACATTACATGATCTGACTTATACTCAGATTTATTAGGAAAGAGAATACAATCAGCAATAGCTATAAAAATGATTTCTTTAAGATCCTGATATTGATCACCTTTATCAGCTTGCCTTGAATAAGCTTTAGCAGCGTAATATTGAGCGCGTTTTTCAAAGCCTTTAGTTTTGGCAACTTGCATTTCGACTATTACTTGCACCCCATTTTCATCCCTGCAAAGAACATCAACGATACTTTGTTTTTTAGAGGCAATTTCAGCATCTTGAATAGTGCTGAGGAATTCTATTTCTTTTATTTCATCTTTGCCAGTGAACCCCAAAATATCATTGAGAAAGCGAATGAGGATGTCTTTATTTTTTTCAGTACCAAAAACACGCCGGAACGCAACATCATTCTTGGGGTCGAGAAATTTAGAAAGAGCCATAAAAAAATTTTTAAATGTATCTTTATATTATATATTCTTATTGATAATAATTCAATAATTTGTCATCTTTTTTGTTAACTTTACTGATGTTGCCAGAAGGAACATTGTTGCCAAATTGTGTAAAATCTATTATTCTAAGGTTTCAAGTTCTCACAGGTTTATTGGAACTATGTGTACAATGTGTTTATCAGTGAAAATCCGGAGAAAATGATGGAGGAAAAGTTAATACATTACTTCAGCCAGAACAAGTGTGAAGGCAATGCAGAAATGAAAAATCTGCTGGGAGGAAAGGGGGCAAATTTAGCAGAAATGTGCAATGTTGGCATTCCGGTTCCACCTGGTTTCACAATTTCCACCTCTGTTTGTCAGGCCTACTGTCAGGACAATGAATTGTCTAATGACCTATGTAACGAGATTAAAAACTACATGGCGATGCTCGAAAATGACATCGGTTGTAAATTCGGGGATTTAAATAACCCCTTATTAGTTTCAATACGCTCTGGTAGTGTTAGTTCAATGCCGGGCATGCTTGATACTATTTTAAATGTTGGTTTAAATGATGAAACAGTTATTGGGCTTGCAAAAAAAAGTGGAGAACGTTTTGCCTATGATAGCTACTGCCGTTTCATCATGATGTACTCCAATGTTGTACTACAGCTTGACCATCACCTATTTCAAGATGTTGTTGATAATAAGCAGCAAAAGAGTGGAGCAAAAAGCTTAGCTGATCTTGATGTTGATGTTTTAAAGAGAATTGTTAACAATTTCAAAAGGATAGTATATGAAAAAACTGAGAAACATTTTTCGCAGAACGTTGAAGAGCAATTGTTAAACTCAGTTAATGCAGTATTTACCTCTTGGAAAAATGATAGGGCTGTTTTCTATAGAAGAATACATAACATTCCTGAAAACCTTGGAACAGCGGTCAACGTGCAAGCAATGGTTTTTGGTAATCTGAACAATAATTCTGCAACTGGTGTGATATTTACACGAAATCCTTCAACTGGAGAAAAAAAGCTTTTCGGTGAGTTTTTGGTTAATGCTCAGGGTGAGGATGTGGTTTCTGGTGTTTATACTCCTATGCCAATTGACGGAGAGCAAGAAAACACCATGGAGAAGTTGCTGCCAAGTGTCTACCTGGAATTATGCGCAGTATGTGAAAAACTTGAAAGTCATTATAAAGACATGCAGGATATTGAATTTACTGTGCAGGACGGTAAGTTATGGATTTTGCAGACTAGGTCTGGCAAGCGCACGGCTGAAGCTGCTATTCGCATAATAGTTGATATGGTAAACGAAGGAACGATTACAAAAGAAGAAGGAATATTGAGAATTGATCCAAAAACTTTTGACAATTTATTGCATCCAGTTCTTGACGCCAAGAGTGACCAAAAAGTAATAGGGAAGGGACTACCTGCTTCTCCAGGGGTTACTTCTGGATATGTAGTGTTTAGTGCAAGTGATGCTGAAAAAACTGCAGAGCAGAGTAAAAAAGTGATTTTAGTAAGATCAGAAACGAGTTCTGAAGATATTAATGGAATGAATGCTGCAAGTGGCATAGTAACAGCACGGGGAGGGATAACCTCGCATGCTGCTGTTGTAACCCGTGGAATGGGTAAGCCATGCATTTGCAGTGTAAGTGGACTTTATATCGATAAAGATGGAACTTTCTTTTCTGTAGGGGATACAAAAGTAAAGAAAGGTGAACCAATTACTATCAACGGAGGAACAGGGGAGGTTATGCTTGGCATTCTTCCTACAATTTCACCTGAATTATCGCAAGAATTCAAAACAATAATTAACTGGATAGATGAAATCAAAACGATCAAAGTGAGAGCAAACGCTGACACCCCAAAAGATGCAAAAATTGCGAAAGAATTCGGTGCAGAAGGTATAGGCTTGTGTCGCACAGAACATATGTTTTTTGCTAGCGATAGAATTGAATTCATTCAAAGGTTGATAATAGCTGACGATGAAAATGAAAGGGCAAATGCGCTCATTAAACTGGAAGAAATGCAAAAGTCTGATTTCAAAGAAATATTTTCTATTATGGAGGACAGGGAAGTCACTATACGGTTGCTTGATCCACCCTTACATGAATTTTTACCCAATAATCAGTCTACTATAGAAAAAATTGCTAAATCGCTCAATAAGTCAGTTGAATCAGTAAAAAATAAAATAGCACAGTTATCAGAAAAGAACCCAATGCTTGGCCACCGAGGTTGTAGACTTGCCATTTCTCATCCTGAAATATATAGCATGCAGATTAGGGCAATACTTAGTGCTGCAAATGAGCTAAAAAAGGAAAAAAGTGTAGAAATCAAGCCTGAGATCATGATCCCTTTTATAATGAATGAGAAAGAATTTATTCTGATATGCGAGCTAGCAAAGAAAGAATCCTCTGTCATCTCAGCTGAGATCCAGATGCAGATTCCAGCGTCGCGCGCTGGAATGACATCAGACAAGGCTTATTCAATTGGAACGATGATAGAACTACCAAGAGCAGCACTGATTGCTGATAAGTTAGCAAAACATGCAGAGTTTTTTAGTTTTGGCACTAATGATTTAACGCAAACAACCATGGGACTTTCAAGAGATGATTCAGTTAATTTCCTCGATTCTTATAAGGAAAGCAATATATTTGACAATGATCCATTTGAAGTGCTGGACACCGAAGGGGTAGGGGAGTTAATCAAGATAGCCATTGAAAGAGGTAAAAAAACCCGAGAAGAAATAAAGCTGGGTATATGTGGAGAGCATGGAGCAGATCCAAAATCTATAGAGTTTCTCATCAAGTCAGGGGTGGATTATGTTTCATGCTCACCCTATAGAGTACCGGTTGCAAAGTTAGTGGCAGCACAGTTTAGCATAAAATCTAAGTTTGTTGGGTAAGTGAGAAATATAGCGATAATATAACCACTGGTGACTTTCCTCACTTAGACAACTGTGTCAAGCACTGACTACTTAACCGTCATTCCGCCGCGGTATCTCATCCGCTAATAAGAGATCCCACTGCGGGATGACGGTTGTCGTTTAGCTACAAATATTAAGAAATTTACCAAATAAAAAAAAGGCAAAAGAAACCCTAGGATAGCTAGTTATTCACTATCCATTTTTTAAGTTGGCGTTTTTTTATGTTTTAAACGCTTTATAAGCGCGTTTCAGCTTATGTAGGTAGAAATTTTATAAAGACATAAGGTGCACATAGTGCAAAAAATTAAACATGATACGCCAGATACGTGAGTTTTTTTGTCATTTAATCTGTACAGGGAAGATAAATAAATAGCTTCACCTCCATGATAAGGGGGCTGGCGAAGCTTGTCAAGTAATTCCGTTTCTTATGGGTAAAAAAAAGAGAAACTCTAAGTTGCAGCCGCACAATGTTTCTCTTTTCTGCTGTTGATGATTATTTCGCCTATTGTAACTGCTGCTAAAATAAAGCAATAATATACTTTTGTTAATAAAGAAACAGGTGATACAGAAGCTATACTTCCTGCTAGCAATAGTTGGGAACCATAAGGTAAGATGCCTTTTGTAGCACAAGCAAAAACATCTAATAAGTATGCACTGCGGTATGGTACAATATTGTGTTTCTGTGCGAGTCTTTTTGCAATGCCACCACTTAGTAAAATAGCAATTGTATTATTGGCAACTAAGGTAGTAAACATAGACGCAATTCCTGCTATTACAAATTCAGCTTTAGTTTTTGTGATATTGCTTTCATCGATGAGTTTATGCAACGCTTTTTGACCTTGTTTGTACATTATATGGCTCAAACCACCAATAAATAGCGCAAACATCACTATTTCGTTTACTTTTTTGAAACCGTCATACACGTCATGAGGGAATTGAATGATAGCATAGTCAAAAAAAGCTATTCCTAATACACCAGCAATAATTATGTTTACAGTTATTGTTACTAAAGTGGTGACTTCAAGCAGCCCCATGATTATTAAAGAAATATAAGGAATAATTTTTATTATAGAATAATAATCTAAATTTGATATAGAAATAATTTTTGTACTACTTGAAATCACTGCCAGATAGGTGAGTGTTGTAATACCTGCAGTAAATGCAACCTTAGAGTTTATTTTAAGTTTATCTTTTGCTGAAGCTCCCTGTGAAGAAACAGATGCAATGGTGGTATCAGATATCATCGAAAGGTTGTCACCAAATACAGCACCACCTACTACAGTTGCAGTTCCTATTTCAAGACCAAAAGCTCCACTTTTTGCCAGATTAACAGCTATAGGCACCATCAGCGCAACAACTCCCATAGATGTGCCAATTGCAGTTGAAATAAAAGCAGAAGCCAAAAATACTCCAGGCAGCAGTAATCTTGCTGGAAGGAAATTAAGAATTAAATTAGCAACAGTGTCTGCGCTACCAATTGATTGAGTAACAGCAGAAAATGCTCCAGAAAATAGAAAAATTAAACACATAGTAAGGGTGCTTTTGTCACCCATGCCCTCGATAACAGTATCGATGTTATGCTGAATTTTATTTGTACCACGTGAGACAGCAAAAAATAGTGCTGGTAATAAGCAGATTACTGGTGAAACCTGATGAAGTGGATTATCAGTTCCGATAAAAGAAAAATAAGCACCACTTCCAAGGTACAAGATTAAAAAAACAATCAAAGGGACAAAAGCCATCATTTTACTGTATCTCAAACTTATAACTATAACTAATTAAGTGGTTTTAAGCAAGTTTGGTTTTCACTAGTTTTGCAGGAAGTTGACAGCGGAGTTTTAAACTTCATATTTAATCTACTAAATAAATAGCACATGTAGCCGAAGGGTTTATATCTTGTGCTATACTTTATTTTATGTCATGCAAGCAGTTGATATTAGCATACATCCAAATAAAATAATGGAGAATATAAAAACCATATTAGTAAAAGACGATAACGTTAGACTAGATAGGTACATCAGAAGAATCTTTCCTAATCTAAAGCAATCTGTAATTGAAAAATCTTTAAGGAAAGGATTAATCAAAGTTGATGATTGCAAAGCAAAGTCTAGTGATAGAGTAAATTCTGGACAAACTATAACGCTGAAGCACTTGAATTATATTGAGAACGCTAATTCTGACCGCAAATATAATGAAAAGTTAGTGAATCTACTAAGAGAGAACATATTATATGAAGACGAATATATACTCGCTATAAACAAACCCGCAGGGGTCATTGTTCAAGGTGGCGTAAAAGTAAAGATTAGCATTAGTGATTTGCTTGACCAAATAAGAGAGGGAAAAATATTTAAAATTGTCCATAGGCTAGATAGAGATACGAGCGGAGTGATAATATTCGCACGCAATGCTAGTGTTGCCAGATACCTTATGGAGGAATTTAAAGGACGGAGGGTAAAAAAAACTTATTTAGCATTAACTTCTGGCGTGCCAAGCAAGGATAGTGGAATAATAGATTATCCGTTGGTAAAAAAATATGTTTCTGGTCAAGAAAAAGTGGTCGTTGATGAAGGCTCACCTCAAGGTGCCACTACGCATTTTTCAATTATAGCAAGGTTAAAACATAATGTTGCTTATTTAAAATTACAACCAATTACCGGCAGAACCCATCAGTTACGTGCACATTTAGCTCATATAAATTGTCCCATTCTTGGTGACGGTAAATATGGTGGTAAAAAAGCTTTTATTGATGAAGTGGCAAATAAAATTCACCTTCATTCGCATTCTTTATCTTTAAAATTGCCAAACAATAAAGAAATCACTATTACCGCTCCTATCCCTAAGCACATTGAAAAGTCTATTGAAGCGCTATTTTTTGACTGAAACGATTTCACCAATCAACTTTTCTGTCTTTGGCTTTGATTTGAAGCACAGATATTAGGCTAATTAATGCGCAGGCAGTAAGATAAATGCCTGCTGCAAGTTTTGTTTCGGTTTTTTCTATAAGCCACATGCATATGGATGGAGAGAGGCCACCAAAAATTCCTGCAGATATGTTGTGAGCTAAACTGAAGCCGGTGCACCTAACTTTCGTTGGGAACAACTCACAGACAAGAGAATTATATATTCCAAAAGATGCACCTATCGGTACGCTTATCAATAGAAAAGTGAGCGTTACAATATAGTGGTTATCATATGATAATAGCGAAAGTGCCGGCAAACCGGCGCAAGTTAAAGCTACTAATGTAGGAATCATTACATTTTTTCTTCCAACTTTATCAGACAGTATTGCAAACAGCACTGCAGACGCTCCAAATGTAATTTCAACTATAATCCTTACTACATTTTTAATATTGATGCCTGAGAGAATAAGTTCTTTTACAGATATGTTGTAGAACATGATTGCTGAATAAACGATTGCATTTTGGGCTATACCAAGTCCAATTGCTATCACAAATGCTTTTTTATAGTCCCTGGTTAATTCTAAAAATGGAGAATGAGATAAGCTTTTATTTTTATCGTGTGTTTTATATGCTAAGCTCTCTTCCATTATATATCTTGTTAAAAAGCCTATTATGCCCATAATAGAGCAGAAATAGAAGGGCAATCTCCAGCCCCAAGTTTCATAATTTTCACCTGTGAGTTTTTTACAAATAGCTATCATCACAAAACATATAATAGAACCAAGCGCGCCGCTAAAAGGCTTCATACTCCCTAAAAAACCTAGATTTTTTTTATCGCTTGAATGCTCTATTAAAAAGGCTGAGTTGATACTCGTTTCTCCACCTGCTGCCATTCCTTGCATGATTCTACATAATAGAAGTAGTATAGAAGAAAATATTCCTATTTCTTTATAGCCAGGTATAACTCCAATTACAGTAGATGGTATTGAAACTAATATCACTGAAGTAAGTAAAACTTTCCTTCTACCGGATTTATCTCCAATGTAGCCAGAAATGAATGCACCAAGTGGTCTAAATCCAAAGCCAACTGCGAAAGTACCAAGAAATTTGATTGTGCTTAAGTAATCACTTTCTGATGGAAAAAAAATGCTACTCATTGTGTGTGTTAAGGTCCCAAAAAGAGTTATTTCATACCATACAATCATGTTACAGATTATGCTTGATAGTATTGCTTTTTGAATATCGTTCATGACTTCCGGTTTCCACTATAAAAATTTTTATTCAGTAACCTTCAAGGATAATTCACGTAAATGCTTATCCTCTATTTTAGAAGGAGCGCCCATTAAAACATCTTCACCTTGCTGATTCATAGGAAAACAGATTACTTCACGAATATTTGGTTCATCAGCAAGTAGCATAACCATTCTGTCAACCCCTGGTGCTATACCACCATGGGGCGGTACTCCAAATCTAAATGCACGCACAAGTGCACCGAATCTTGTATCAACTTCTCCCCGGCTATAACCTGCAATGGCAAAAGCTTTATACATGATATCCAGTTTGTTATTACGAATCGCCCCACTTGATAGTTCTATTCCATTGCAAACAAGATCATACTGGTAAGCAAGGATATCGAGTGGATTCTTTTCCTCTAAATCTTTCAGATCACCGTGTGGCATGGAGAATGGGTTATGAAAGAAATCGATTTTTTTACTTTTATCGTCATATACAAAATATGGAAAATCAATGATCCAACAAAACTTGAAGATATTATCATCTATAAGACTGAGTTCTGACCCTAAAAGAGTGCGTACTTTTCCTGCAATGTTTGCCGCCTCATTCTCTTTGTCAGAAGCAAAAAATACACTATCTCCCGGCTCTATGTTTGTTGCTTCTCTTATGTGGTTTAGCCTATTGTCATCAAGAAATTTAGCAATTGGGCCTTTTGCAATGCCATCTTTATCAAACGTTATATATCCAAGACCTTTAGCACCGAATTCTTTCTGTGCATGCTCTATCTTTTTATCAAAAAAGCTGCGTGGTTCCTCTGCTGTCTTAGGTGCAGGGATGGCTCTGACTACCATACCACGCTCAATATTGCTTTTGAAAATGTTGAACCCTGAATCACGGAAAATTTCTGTAACATCGCTGATTAATAGTGGATTGCGCAAATCTGGCTTGTCAGAACCATACTTAAGCATTGCTTCTTTGTATGTAATGCGTGGAAAATCTTTATCGACAGACTTACGAGAAAATTTAGCAAACACTTTATATAAGGTAGACTCAATAATCTGAAAGATGTCTTCTTGAGTCACAAAAGACATTTCAAGATCTAGTTGATAAAACTCCCCCGGAGAACGGTCAGCCCTTGCGTCTTCATCACGGAAACACGGTGCAATTTGAAAATATTTATCAAACCCTGAGACCATGAGTAATTGCTTAAAAATCTGTGGAGCTTGCGGCAATGCATAAAATTTACCAAGATTTAGTCTGCTTGGCACCAAATAATCACGTGCACCTTCAGGGGACGAAGCAGTAAGTATTGGAGTTTGAATTTCCAAAAATTCTTGCTCTATCATGAGCTTCCTGAGTTCTGCGATGATTTGTGAGCGCAGAATAATGTTATTACGAGCCTTTTCACGTCTTAAATCAAGAAAACGATATTTAAATCTCATGTTTTCTGGGTATTCTTGCGCACCGGCAATACTTGCTAATATACTCCTTTCTTCTTTTGCTATTTCTTCATCAAGGTGGAACTCAACTTCCGACTCAACGCACAAACTATCAACTATAGCTTCAATTTCTCCCGTGGAAATGGAGCTATTTACCGTATCTTCAATTCTGGCTTTGACTGTTCCTGTAACAGTAATCACACTCTCCGATCTTAAATTTGAAATTTCATCAAAAAAGTCCTTGTCATTATTGAACACTAGCTGAGTAATCCCATGAAAATCTCTTAAATCAACAAAGATTAGGTTGCCGTGATCGCGCTTGCGGTATAACCATCCAGAAAGGGTAACTTTCTTTCCTATATCATTCTTCCTTAATTCATTGCACGTGTGAGTTTTATAGCAATTCATATTTGTTTCATTTCTAAATTCTTTAAAAAGTATAGAAATAAACCTTACTACATACAAGCCCATTCGTCAGATATTTGTCCAAATTACGAAATAGAACAGTATTACTTTTATACTGTCTTGACCCGCAAAAAAATTGCACAATTTCTATAATTATGGTATAATAATAAGGGTGTTTTTAATGAATTAGATACAGGAAATGCCACTTACACAGATCATATTATATAGCGTAACATTACTTGCTGTAGCTGCAGTATTTCTCTTTTTGAGAAAAATATACAAAAATCGCATTAGAAAAATCATATTTCCTAGAAAAGTTTTTAAAGAAGAGTGGGAAGAAGACAGAAAATTCAATGAATTATATCAAAAAAATAAGCAAAAAGAGTTGATGAAACAACAAGAAACGCTACGCGAGAAACAAAAAGATGTGCAAGTTTATAAAGAAGATCCAGAAATAGTTGACATAGCAAAATCGGTAGGTAAATGGACAAAGATGGTTATGATGGGTAATGGTTTAATGCAGCGTTTTGCACAATTGATACATAGAGAAGGCGGACAGAAAGGATTTTGGGAGCTGTTTGTAAAAGCTCAGGCTTCAACTCAAGGTAAACATAAGGGGAAGGGCAGATAATTCATGCTCGAATGTGAAAAATTATCCTGCGCTCGTAATAACAAAGTATTATTTAAACATCTCAGTTTTAAAGCTGAGCCAAAATCAAAGATTCTAATCACTGGTCCAAATGGTAGTGGTAAAACCAGCTTAATTAGAAGTTTATCTAGACTTTTACCGCCGGTATCAGGCAATATAAGGTACTGCGGAAAAGACATATATGATGATCCAAAATCCTATATACCTTCTATGGTCTATATAGGCCATAAGAATGCCTGTAAAGATAGCTTAACTGTTGCTCAAAACATAGAATTCTGGGCAGGAATACGAAATACTAGGGAATTGATTATAGCAGCTGTTTGTTGCTTGCAGTTGCAATCTGTACTTAATATTAGATATGGCGAACTTTCTGCAGGCTGGAAAAGAAGAGTTGCGCTTGCTCGCCTCTTGATTTCTAATGCAAACGTTTGGCTGATAGATGAACCATTTTGTAATCTTGATAGTGCAACGTGTGAATTAGTGCTGAACCTAATCTCAATACGCTCTGAGCAAAATGGTATAGTAATTATTACAGGGCATAGCTCTACAGAGCAATTGTGTGATTTTACAACGATTAATATACGCGATTTCAATAGACTTCTTGTATAGTTTTTGGCAACAACCGTTAGAAACGAAAAAACTTACTTGACAAGCCTCGCCAGCCCCCTTATCATGATAGTGAAGGTATTCAGTTATCTTCATCTGTGCAGATTAAACAGCAAGAAAACAACGTAGTTGGCGTCTTGTTTTTAATTTTTTGCACTATGTGCACCTTATGTCTTCACAACATTTCTGGGTTTTTACCTATATAAGCTGAAACGCGCTTATAAGTCGTTTAAGACAATATAGTACGCCAATTTGCAGGATTAGAGAGTGACAACTAGCTAACACGGGGTTTCTTTTGCCTTTTTTTCTGCTTAGTAA
>NZ_JAPQLJ010000051.1:19089-25446 GCF_028982115.1 Wolbachia endosymbiont of Drosophila tsacasi
CAACATTTCTGGATTTTTACCTATATAAGCTGAAACGCGCTTATAAGTCGTTTAAGACAGTATAGTACGCCAATTTGCAGAATTAGAGAGTGATAATTAGCTAACACGGGGTTTCTTTTGCCTTTTTTTTCGTTTGGTAAATTTCTTAATACTTATAGCAACATGAACAAACATTCGAGAGTAACTTCTGCTAGTAGGGTGTCATCCCAGTGCCCAGACACTGGGATCCAGAAGACGTAATTTCAACCAAGTGGCTGCATGATAAAGACTAGATCCCAGTGTCACGCACTGGGATGACAGCTACCCTGGCAACCTTCATCGCGCTACTTGTTAGCGGGATCTAGAGATACCGAGGCGGGATGACGTAGGGGTTGCCGAGATTCCAGTGCTTGACACTGTCATCCAGTTTTCTTTATAATTTCCTTTGTGAAAGAACAAAAGTGCTTATTTGTAACCATAGCTGGCTTACCAAATGCTGGGAAGTCTACATTAATTAACAGCATCATAGGCAAGAAAATTGCAATTATTACACCCAAAGTGCAAACAACAAGGACGCAAATAAGGGGTATTGCAACATGCAACAACACACAAATTGTCTTTACTGACTCCCCAGGAATTTTCTCAGCAGAAACAAAACTTGAAAAAGCTTTAGTCAAGTCTGCATGGTTAGCAATAAAGGGTGATGATATCACTTTGTTACTTGTTGATGTAAGCAATTACTTAAAAAACATAGAAAGAATAAAAACTATATTTGCACGACTGCAGCGCACAAAAGGCAGATGCATTTTGGTTATCAATAAAACTGATTTGGTAAAAAGGCCAGAACTCAAGATGGCTCATGAGCATCTGAATCTGCTTTATAATTTTGAAAAGGTGTTTACGATATCAGCATTAAAGAATGATGGCCTTTCTGATTTGATGAGTTACTTGTCTGAAGTTGCACCGGTGAGCCCTTGGTTTTATGAAGAAGATCAAATAACCGATTCCTCGACAAATTTTTTATCAGCAGAAATTACGAGAGAAAAATTATTCTTGAACTTGCATGAAGAATTGCCATACTCTACAGCTGTTATAACTGAACAATTTGAGAAAAAAAAAGATGAGAGTTTAGTCATCAAACAGATCATATTCGTGTTGAAAGATAATCATAAAAAAATAGTGCTAGGGAAAGATGGCAGTAATATTAAAAAAATTAATATCGAAGCACGTGCTGAACTAGAAAAATTATTTGAGTGCAAGGTTCACCTCTTTTTGTTCGTAAAAGTGCGACCTTGGATCGACCGTCCGGAGGAGTATATAGGCAATGCTTAATTCTCTGTTAGTATTTGATATTGAAACTATACCGGATATAAATTCCTGCAAGAATTTGCTGGATATTGATGACAATAGTAGTGTAGAAGAGAAGAGGGATGCATTAACAAAGTACCACCTGGAAATAACAAACGGGCAGAACTCTTTTCTGCGTCAGCCCTTCCACCAAATTGTAGTTATCAGTTTTTTACTTTGCAATATAAGCTGCCAGAGCGATTACGAAGTATTCACACTGCAAGAAATTAGATCTGGAGGCACACTAAATTCCAGTGAAAAGGAGCTAGTGAAAGGATTTTTTAACTACATATCGGAGAAAAAGCCAAGATTAGTTTCGTTCAACGGACGCACTTTTGATATACCAGTGCTAAAGTATCGTGCTATGGTCCATGGCATTCAAGCAGAATATTTTCATAAAGCTGGCGATAAGTGGAATAGTTATAATCAGAGATATAGTAGTGATTGGCATTGTGACTTACTTGAAACCCTCTCTGATTTTGGAGCCTCTGCAAGAGTAAAAATGAACGAAGTTTGCGCAGCATTTAATCTTCCTGGTAAGATTGGAGTTGATGGGTCACAAGTTATGGGCTTATACGATAGCGGCAAAATACAAGAGATTCGAGATTATTGCGAAACGGATGTAATTAATACTTATTTGATTTACTTAAGGTTCATGCATCATCAGGGAAGGATTACTACTGAAAGCTACAACAAAAGCGTGGAAGAGCTGCTTTTAGAGTGCGAAAAAAAAGAACATCTGAAGAAATTTAAAGAAGAATGGCAAATAACTTGTGGTGGAAAAATTTTACTTCCATAGAATAAATAGTAGAGTTATAATGCACTAATAAGCGGACTTCTGTACTAAATTTTGGTTAATATACACGTTGAGCGTATTAAGAAAGTTGCTTTTAAGGTATTGCATTTTACTTTTATTTTCGTTATAAGGTTGCTTTAAGTTGAATTTTCAACATTTTTATATTATTTACATTTAAGACAATGATTTCGAAATTTTTTGGGGGCACTTCATGAAAAAATCTATTTATACTAGAACTGCTCTAGTTTCTTTATTAACTTTATGTTCTTTCAGCAGTTTTGCAGCTGACTTTTCTGATGAGAGTATGAAGGAAATAAAAAAGCAAGAGAGCACAAAAACTTCTGAAAAAACAGAAGTTATGAAAACATCAAATAAAAAACTGAAAGAAAAGATGGACAGAATATGTAATACTGATCCAAGAAAAAAAGCTGAAGAGCTTAAGAAAAAAGAGGAGCTAAGATTAGCAGCCGAGCAGAAGAAAACAGAGGAGATTAGGCTAGCAAATGAGAAAAAAGCAAAGCTTATAGAGGATTCAAAAGCGAAAGCTCTAAATGCTAAGAATTCTAATATAGAAAAAGGTAAAGTTTCAAAAACTAAGGTTTCTAAAGCTAAAGATGTAAAAGTTATTAATAAAAATACAGAGGAAAAAGTTAAGGCAAATCCTGTTGTTTCAGTTGGTGGAGTTGATATTATCGACACTAACCAAGGAAAAGATGGCTTAAGAATAACTTTCGGTGGTGTTGTTGATGCTCAAAGCCATGGTAAACCTGGAATAATTGGTGATAAGCGTTATAACATTATGCCAGGAAAATCTACAGATTATTTTAACAATGTTCAAGATGAAATAAAGGGAGCAAATCCGGTATTTCCTGAAGGAATAGGAAATATTGGTGATTACAGCGAAAGCATGGGTATGATTTCGGATGCAATATTGCACTTAAGAGCTGAAAACAAAAATGAAGATTTAGCACTTCTTTATGGTGCTGATGTGCAGTTTCATGTCCCAGTTACTGAAGGTAAGGGAGCTTCACAGGGTGTTCATGCTGCAAAAGGCAGAAGTGCGCATGTGTTTGTTAATTCAAAATATGGTGATTTGAAACTTGGTTATCAATTTGGTCCTGAGGCTCTGATGAGACTTGATGCAACAAGAATTGCAACTATTGATGGAGCTGCAGATAGTGACTGGTTCAGAAAAGTGAATTTAGAAGGGAGCGCTGCAAGTTTTCCATTTTACGTAACGCCACGTCTTTACACTGAAAGTTTCTCAAGTGAAAGTGAAAGATTCTCTTTCCGTATGGCAGGGAAGTACCATAAAGACGTTATGACTACACTGCCGTTTAGAGCTGCTTACTACTCACCAAATTATATGGGTGCAAGGTTTGGTATTAGCTACTCACCTCGCTATGATAGTAGTTTATTTATTGTGAAGGAGGATAATGATATAAGACATGTTGGTCCAGACTATGAGCACATAGTAAGCGCTGGTGCATCATATGAATATGACTTTAGTAAACATAATATAAAAGTTAAAACCTCTGTGGTTGGTGAGTATGGTCAGGCAAAAAAACCAAATGAAGATAAGCATCTTTATAAAGAATTTACGGAGTATAATGACCTAATGGGTGTGAATTTGGGTGTAAGCGCTGATTATAAGATTAATGAAGACCAAGGCATAAAATTTGCTGCCTCTTTTGCATACTTGGGCAAATCTGGTCAACCAAAGAGTATTAAGGAATACGGCCCCACTGCAAAAAAGTATAAAGATACTAGTGATAATGCTAGAAAAAGCGGCTTAACGCAATTTAATACAGAGGATACAATGTATTGGACTGCAGGGGCTGGTTATCAATATGAGAATATCTACACAAGCTTGACATACTTTGGCAGTAGAATGAATGATGGAGATATGCTTCACGATGGTGCACTTGGCGTTCAATATGATCTTTCTCCTGCATGCAGTAAGAGCAAATTTGTTCCTTACGCAGCCTTACATTATTTTATGACTGATGAAAAAGGTGCGCTGAAAGATCAAAAGGGTACCGATGTACCTTCTAATCAAGGAATTCTTCTACTTACTGGTGTGAAGTTTTCTTTCTAACCAGCTAGTACACACCACAATTCAATGTGGTGTGTATTTCCAGATGAAAATTGTTTATATTGAAAAAATTTTCAATATATGGTATAATAGCTTAAAGTAGAAGTAACAATATCATGGATATAACAGTAAATCTTGATGGGGAGCTTGAGAAAATAGTGCAGTCTCATTCTATGTTGCAAAATCGTTCTGTACCGCAGCAAATTGAGCATTGGGCTAAAATTGGTCAAGTTGTTGAAGATAACCCTGAGCTAAGCTATAACATCATTAAAGAAATCCTTTCAGGCATCGAAGATGCAAAATCAGGTGATGTTGAGGAGTATAAGCCTTTGTAGCCATATTCCATAATGCTCCTTTTCTATCGTCTCAGTGCCAATTTTTGTCATACCAGTATTTCTCTCCTTGTTATCCCAGCACCCCTCTCCTGTCATTCCAGGCTGGAATCCAGCTTTTGATCGAAAATGTTGTATAATGCACAATCAATTTTTCTGGATCCAAGTAGTCAAGGCACTGCCTTTGTCTTTGAGGCAAAACCGGCTATAACACTTAACATACTGCCTTTACAAACATTTGTTTGTAAAGCTGTATGTCAAGCACTGGAATGACGCTTTATGGCTACTTAGATGATGAGAAAAGAACACACTTTCCTTATTCTACTAGCCGTATAGCTACTTTCAAATTCAATCAATTAAACAGGAGTCCCATATGCAAACCACACTAAAAAATCATTTAGCTCAAGAATTACTTACCATCGCTACGTGCTGGAAATTAACCCTTGCATGTGGAGAAGTAATGGGATTCACTGACTATGATGAAGATTTAAATATTAATAATATACTCTATAAATCTTCAAGTGGATTTACAGCCAGTAGTATAATATTAAACAGCGATTTAAAAACTGATAATCTAGAAATTGAAGGGACATTAAATAGTGTTGATATTAAAGAAAAAGATGTTTTATCAGGAAAGTACGACTTTGCAAATATTGAAATATTTCTTGTGAATTATAAAGACTTGACCCAGGGTGGCTTTGTTGCATAGCAAGAATATTTTAGAAAGGGAAAAAGCCTTTTAAAATATGAGTTACTAACAGATTTTGTTGTAAAGTAAGCATTTTGAAAGAAATATAGTTTATGCCACAAAAAATGAGAGTAAGTAACCAAGGAGAATATAACGAATTTCTTGAAAAAAGAGGAAATGTTTTTCACTTTATTGATGAAGCAATAGACAATTGGTATGAAAACAGTCCAAAAGTGTCTGGCGGCAACAATGTTTATAGTGATAAGGCCGTGATTTTAATACATATAATAGTTCACTGTTTAGGATAGGTTTAAGGCAGGCAGTAGGTTTTGTAAAAGGATATCTAAAAAAGATAGAAAAGGATTTGGAAGTCATTAGCTATTCCCAGTCTTCTAGAAGACTAAGTAAGCTCAATATGAAGATCAATGATTATAGAGTGAATAGAGATGATGTAGAAAATATTGAAATTGCTATGGATAGCACAGTAATCAGTATCTATAGTAATAGTGATCAGCATAACAAAGATAATGTCAAAACAAGAAAGTATAATAGAGCAGATCAAGTAAGAAAATTACATGCTGCTTTAAATATAGAAAGCAAAAAAGTAATAGCCATTAAGTATACCAATTCAACTTTACGTGACAGTATATTAGCATGTAGTATGCTTGAAGAAATGGACGGCAAGTATGGCATTTCATCTATTCGTGCAGATGCATCTTATGACGGAAGAAATGTATATAAGATTTGTAAAGAACTTAATATTAAACCTATAATCCGACCCATAAAGAATGCAACAGTCCGTGAAAAGGTGGATTATTTATCAGAAAGAAACAACAATGTTAAGGTTATACAATCTTACAAAAACTATGAAGATGGTGTAAAAGAATGGAAAATGGTGATGAAATATGGCTTAAGATCACATATTGAGGGCTTTTTCTTTAGGCTCAAAAAAACATTTGGATTTAGTTTAAAAAATAAGTCTGAAATGAATCGTGAAAAAGAGCTATTAATTAAGTGCTATTTAATTAATAGATTTACTGAAATTGGTATGCCAAAGTTTGAAACAGCTGCTTAAATTTTTTATATAAAATATTAATGCAAGTAGCTATGCAACAAAGCC
>NZ_JAPQLJ010000052.1:0-17372 GCF_028982115.1 Wolbachia endosymbiont of Drosophila tsacasi
GTTAGCGCCGTGACGGTATGACGTAGGATTGCTGTCATCCCGCTACGTGCTAGCGGGATTTCTTGTTAGCGGATGAGATATCACGAATGAATCGCGGTATGACGGTTCGTGGCGGAATGACGGTTAAGCAATTCGTCATCCCGCTGCTTGTTAGCGGCTAAGAGATACCGCGGCGGTATGACGTAGGACTGCTGTCATTCCAGCGTGTGATGCTGGAATCTAGAAAAAAAAGAAGCTGGATCCCAGTGTCTGGGCACTGGGATGACATCCTGACAATCGTCATCCCGCTACTTGTTAGCGGGATCTAGAGATACCGCGGCGGTATGACGTAGAACTGCTGTCATTCCAGCGCGTGACGCTGGAATCTAGTTCTTATTGTACATTTACTTGGTGTAGAGTTAAGTTTCCTGGATCCAAGTAGTCAAGCTACTCGGATGACAAAAAAGGAGCACTGAAATGACAGGAAAAGGGGCTACTTGGATGACACCGCTTGGATAGGTCAGCTAATCAGATGACGCTGCCTGCCATGCAAACTGCAACCCTAAATGTTGAAGCACTGTTGTACACTAAGCGCTGTAATGACAATTTTAGTCGCTTCATACACTTATCATGCTAGTCATAACAGAAATAATTTTTACCAGAGATATTTATGAAATAATTGACATAGTTTGGAAATATGTATATTATAGAACATTAATAGTTAGTTAATTTGTAGGTGTTATATGGGCTATAAGCTAAGAACAAGAGAGTATGATTATAATGAAAGTTTATTTAAAGAGCTAGGCATTGAAACGCAAGAAGTAGAGGGGCGTAACTTTTTAGAGATATCCAATATAATAACAAAAAAGTATAGAGAGTTAGCAAGAAAATCTCACTCAGATAAAACAGGAGGAAGCGATGAAAAAATGCAAGCCATTAGAATATAAGGCAGGACTTTTAAAATATACTAAGCCATTAAGCAATGGGGAAAATTTAATAATTGTTGAGGAAAAGCAAAGATATGTGCAGTTAGCTCAACAAGGCCAGAATGATAAGCGCATAAAATGTCTCATTATTTTTGTAGTAGTAAGCCTATTACTACTCATTAGTGTCGTATCTCTACTTAGGATTTAGGTTATTTAAGGCTGCTAATTTTACCAATGCACCTGGTATTTTGTTTAGTGCTAGTCTAATAACAGCTGTTACAACTTTTTTCTTAACAACTTATCTTACTTTTTCTTTAGTTAAAAAAATTGTAGACCTGCAGGATACTCAACAAGAACAAGGCGAAAACTTAGATCAAGAAGAGCTAAAAGAGGAAATATTTAAAAGTAGAAAATATAAATTTTTGACTTTCACTTCTCAATATTTATTTTATCTTCCTTGTATTTTGTTGGGTGCTGGTTTGACATTACAATATCAATCTAGTTGTGTAGACAGTAAAATACTCATTGGGTCTGCTGCGGTATTAGGGTGGATTTTATTATTACAGTTAGCAACTGAGATCTACGAGAGAAAGGTTGTAGATCTTGTGAAAACTGAAGGAAGGGGTGCTGAACAAAGAGCACCTGTAGGAATGTTAACCGAAAAGCCAAGCAGTACTGTAGATCCTAATGGTGCTTTTAACACCTCAGCTCATGAAGTGGGTTGATTATTCTCCATAGCAAAGTCTCTAGCTAGGAACAATGAGCCACAGATTAGTATGGTTTTGACGTTTTGGATAGAGGCTTTTAATATGTGATTTGATATTGCATCGCCAATTGATTCACATTCAACTGCTTTTATTCCTATGTTATTGGCTTTTTCCCTAATCAAATTTGTATTTGTTGCTTTAGGTTCAGACTTAACACAAACCGCACATAGTAGCTTGATGTATGGCTTTAAGTGCTCTAAGAACTCTTCCACATTTCTGTTACGGGTAACACCAAAAACCACGTAGATACCTTCAGCAAAATTATCTTTTACCCACTGAGATAGCACTCTAGCACCGTTATTATTGTGCGCACCATCTAAAAATAATTGCCAATTTTTCGGTAGTAGGGAAATTAAATTACCCTCTTTTATGAGCTCTAGTCGTGCAGGCCAGTAGGTACGCTGTAAACCTGAAGTGATATCCTCTTCTCCAATATCAAATCCATATTTTCCACTTAAAATACTACATGCTGCAATAGCATTGCCTGCATTAATCACCTGATGATCACCCTTTAAAGATGGCAAAGAAAATTCTATGGATTGAATAGCTGATTGAAAAATCATTTGAGCTCCAGCACGTGACCTCTCATTTTTTTGTTTCTGGATCCCAGTTTGGATGACAGATAGTCGTTTTTTGCAATTCCATTCAAGGCCTCCTCTATATAAAGGAGATTTCTTATTTATTGCGTAGTGTTCTAGCGTGTTCATTACAGATTTTTCTTGCGGTGCTATTACGCAAGGAACATTAGGTTTCATTATTCCAGCTTTTTCACCTGCTATGGTTTCTACAGTAGGGCCAAGATATTCTGTATGATCAAGGGCAATGGAAGTAATGATTGTTAAAATCGGACTATCTATAACATTTGTTGCATCAAGTCTTCCACCCATACCCACTTCAACTAAAGTTATATCGGCTTTATGACGAGAAAAAGCTAAAAAAGCTGCAATAGTTGCAACTTCAAACAGAGTGATAGGTTGTTCTGCAATTACGGCACGGCATTCTTCTAACAAGCTATATAATTCATTATCGTCGATGTAACTGCCTGCAATAACTATTCTTTCATTAAAATTCACCAAATGTGGAGAAGTGTATGCATGGACCTTATACCCTGCTGCTTGCATTATATATCTTATAAATGCTAGTGTTGAGCCTTTCCCGTTAGTTCCAGCTATATGAATTATGGGCGGCATTTTTTTCTCAGGGTTGCCCAATTTATTTAGAAAGCTTTTTATGCGATCAAGAGAAAAATCCTTTGGTCTACTACCAAGCGGTTTAGGCCAATGAGGCATATATATCATGGATTGTTATTGCATTTTAATTCAGCTATAATGCTTGCTATGCCATGCGTGTCGATTTTTTCACTAAATTGAGAACGTTGATTAATAGCAATACTTATTCCACTCATTACAACATCACTTATCAAGAAAGAACTGTTATTTTTAGTAACTTTAAAATCAATATTTGTAAATTCTTCATCACCGTAAGAAAATCTTGTACCAATTAAGCAAGTTTCGTCGTCAACTGCTTTTGTACTCATTATGATCATTTCACTATCATGCATGTATTTATATAAAATTTTAACGCACAAACGCGTAAGATACACTTCATACTCTCTTAAAAAATCTTCTTTTTCTTTTTGTTTAACTGAAGCCCAATGTTTTCCTATAACGAATTGCGATATTCCTTTGAGGTTAACATTATTCTGAATGACCTCCTGAAGCTTTTCGTGTAGATGCCCTAGGTTTTTTCTATTTCCTTTTGTAGATATACCATCCACTTGTTGCTTCGTAGTATGCACAAAAATTTTATGATCTGTACAACTAGTGTAAGCTCTTGAAGAAATTATAATAAAAACAATAATGATTAAAACTTTAGTAATATTCATAAGATATATTTATTAAACATGATACTTAGGATGCAAAGTTTAATAAAGATTAAATAATAATCGCTGACTTTTAATATACCTATAGACATGCCTTATGTAAATCATCTATAATTCAAGTAAGGGTCTGTGCTATGCATTATAAGTTAAGTTAAATTTCCCGAGCGATAATTTCTAGTCAAGGGAATTGCCTCTATTAATTTTGTTGAAATTAATACGCGATACCCACCTTAACTTTAGTCTCAGGAATCTACTAAGGCTGATGATAGATACGGATCCTATTTTGATTGGTTTAACATTTATGCTTCATCAATACAGAGAACAAGGTACCTTCCTATGTTCGCCTAATGAAGTATTCCAAATTGTAATTGATGTTGAAAGGTATCCTGATTTTGTTCCTTGGTGCAAAGCCGTTTATATAAAAGAAAAAATTGACAACCAAATGGTTGTGGATCTTCTCGCAGCTTTTCATGGAATTAAAGGAAAGTACATATCAGAAGTAACCTTTCTTTCTCCAAGTGGAACAAATGAAGGTTGGATAAAAGCTGTATCATCAAATGGAATATTTAAACATTTATACAATGAATGGCAATTCATTCCCATAGATGAAAATAAAACTATGGTAAAGTTTTATATAGAGTTTAAGTTTAAGTCCAACTCATTTTCCACTTTATTAAACTCAGTATATAAATATACACAGAGTAAAATAATTGCTGCATTTAAAGATAGGGCTGAAAGCCTTGCTAAACAAAAGTTATCTTGACATTATTAATATAAATATGTAATTTTTTTAGTAAGTTAAGTGTTTGTATTGTAATGATTTTCAGACTATTGTTTTTACTAATTCTTATGAGTGTTAATTCTTATGCAGTTGTTAAATTCAGTAACCAACATATTCAAAAAGAAACCAATGAAATAACATCAAAGGAGTTACTATCACTATTACCTGATGATAAATTATTAGGAGATCCAAAAGCACCAATTCTAATGATAGAATATGCTTCATTAACTTGCTATCACTGCTCTCTTTTTCATAAGAATGTTTTTCCTAAAATTAAAGAGAAATATATAGACACAGGTAAGATGTTATATATATTTCGTCATTTTCCTTTGGATTACAGAGGGCTAAAGGCTGCAATGCTAAGTCATTGCTACGAAAAACAAGAAGACTACTTTAATTTTAACAAAGCTGTTTTTAACTCAATAGATTCGTGGAATTACTACAATTTAAGTGATTTGACTTTACTACAAAGAATTGCTGCACTAAGCAACTTAAAGCAAGATGCATTTAACCAATGTATTAATGATAAGAAAATAATGGATAAAATCGTAAATGATAAATCACTGGCAATCAATAAACTTGGTATCACAGCCACTCCAATATTTTTCATCAAGCTTAACGATGGTAAGTCATATATAGAGCATAATAAAGTTAAACATGAGGGGTATAAAGAGCTGAAATATCTCACTGATGTGATAGATAAATTATATGGAAAAGCTATAGTGAAGTAATACCACTGTAGCTTACCATATAAAAGACTCTATGTTGAGCCATTGTTTTTCACTACTGTTTGTTGTTTTTTACGCTCAAACTCTCTTTTTTTACTGTGCCAAGTGTAGTAATACATAGCGATTTTATTCTCTATTAATACTATTGTCCCATCATAAAACTGAACCATATCCATAACTTTTCTTTGAGCTTCATTAAAACGTTCTTTATACTTTTCACGATAAGCTGGATTATGTAGTAACATAACCCCTTCATTCTTGTTAGATTTTTTGTTTAACGTTTCAACTTCACTAGCAATAGTATAAGACATATAACCCCCTCTAATTGATTATAAAAATTATATTTTAAAAAGAGAAATGCGCATAAACAATCCCTTTAATTCTAGTATAATAATTGATTGTTTATTATACTAGTTAACCATAGTACGATATATAATAATTTTTGTCACTTAAAATTTTATACTATGAAATAACAACTTAAAATAAATGTTTTTATTATTTTAAACTATATTATTATATTTATAAGCTGTGTATGAATTAAGCCTCCCTAATTTATAATATAAAACATAATGCGTAATAATTCTAGTATAAAATTATCATATATAAGAAATCTATTTGCAAAAGAATATAAAAAAATAGAAGAATATTGTATCCTTGAAAAAAAGCAACATATTCAGATTGGCCCTGAAGAAGGAAAGCTATTCAGTTTATTTATAAAAATCCATAAAATCAAAAGTATTGTTGAGGTTGGCACATTATACGGTTATTCGTCGATTTGCATGGCAAAAGCTCTACTAGAAGAAGGTCATATATATACAATAGAAAATAATCCTCAACACTCAAGAATAGCAAAAAAAAATTTTAGTGCTTTTAATCTAAGTGATAAAATTACTCTAATAGAAGGTGATGCACTGGAAAAAATTAATGAATTATCAGCAAAGGCACCATTTGACATGATATTTATCGATGCTGACAAAAGTAGTTATCCTAAGTATTTAGATTGGGCAGAGTCATACATTAAACAAGATGGGCTGATCGTTGCAGATAACACTCTATTATTTAATACAGTATTTTTAGAATCGCCTCCAAAAGAAATATCAGAAAAATCATGGCATGCTATGAGGGAGTTTAATAATAGATTATCAGATGAAAAGAAATATTTCTCTATATTGATTCCAACTGATGAAGGAATGACTGTAGCTTTAAAGCTAACATAAGTTAAAAATCAAGGTCAGCGTAATGTTTAGGAGGGGTTAAACCGGAAACTCTCTCTAATAATATCTCACGAAAACAAGGCTTTGATTTAACAATGGAGTACCATTCTTTTAAAATTTTACTTTTTTCCCATGGAAAACTACTTACATAATCCATTACGGAAATATGCGATGCTAAAGCAATATCAGCTAAAGTAAATTTATCAGTTGCAAGCCAAATGTTCTTGTTAATTAAGTGTTCGATGTATTCCATATGGCAAGGCAGGTTATGCTGAGCTGCATGAAGAAATCTAGAGTCAGGGCTGCGGTTAGTAATTACTTTTTCATTCATAATATACTTAGTAACTTCATTGTAAAATTTGTTGTCGAACCAATTGATTAGAGCGCGTATTTTAGACTTAATAATAGTGGATGAACCAAGTAATTTTACGTCGCTATTGTAAGTCTCTTCTATATATTCACAAATGGCATTACTATCCGCTATTACAAAGTTATTATCTATTAATACTGGTACTTGCCCAGTTGGATTGATCTCCATAAATTCATTCCGTTTTTCCCACGGATTTTCATACACTAGATCGCAGCCTAATTTTTTTTCTTTTAGGAAAGCTCTAACTTTTCGTGAAAATGGACAAAGAGGAAAATGATATAAAATCATAATATTCCTCTTTTATTATCCCAGTACCTATAGGTTGTTATTCCAGCGCATGATACTGGCATCCAGCTTATTTCATTATGGACATTATTTTTAACATATACTCCTAGAATCCATTGTACATTGTATAATTTGCAAATATTTTTATATCTGGATCCCAGTACAACTGTACGAACATTGTAGTTTGAGAGCAATTCCCACCGGAAGGGTGTCATTCCAGTGCTTGACACTGGAATCCAGTTCTTATTATACAACAGCCTGATGTATTCATTTAAAATTAAGTTTTCTGGATCCAAGTAGTAAAGCATTGGGATGACAGAAGAAGAGTATTTTAGGTAACAGTTGTTTAATTCAAAGTAATGTTGCAAAAGGTCTAACATATAAATTATAAGACTAATATAGGATATACCTTGCTAAATAAAAAAAAAAGTATAATATTTTATAAGGTATGCAGGCAAAAACTCTGTAATTTGGTCAGATCAGAAATGAAGCAGCCATATCAGAACCTTTTTGGGTTGCATACCTATTTCATTATTTGTTTTATCCGACGCTATGAATATAGCATTAAAACATCGTCCTAGTAGCTTTAAAGATCTAGTAGGTCAAGATATATTAGTGCGTGTATTGGAAAATGCTTTTACTTTAAACAAAATCCCACAATCTATACTGCTCTCTGGTAGTAGTGGAGTTGGTAAAACCACCACTGCAAGGATAATAGCTTTATGTTTGAATTGTTCCCTGGGGCCAATTTTTGAACCTTGCGGATCATGTGAAAATTGTCTAGCAATAAAAAATTCAAGCCATCCAGATGTGATTGAAATTGATGCAGCAAGTCACACTAGCATTGACGATATTAAAGTAATCCTGGGAGATATTTGCTATTCACCTATAAGCTCTAAATTCAAAGTCTACATTATAGATGAAGTACACATGCTATCTAGCAGTGCATTTAACGCGTTACTTAAAACCCTAGAAGAGCCACCATCTAGTGTAAAATTCATTTTAGCAACTACAGAAATAAAAAAGATACCAATAACTATTATTGCACGTTGTCAAAGATTTGATTTACACAACATTCCTGTAGCTAAAATAGTAGAACGTTTAAATGATGTTGCACAAAAAGAGAGTTATTTCATTGAAAAGGGAGCATTAGAGTTAATTGCACGACATTCTGGAGATTCAATGCGTAACGCCTTGTTTTTGATGAATCAAGCAGTGCTATATAGCAAAGATGGTGCAATATCCACTAAAAATGTGATAGACATACTTGGCCTAGTGGATAAAGATATTATATTTGATCTATTAGGGGCAATGTTAGAAGGTGATTTGCAGAAAGCTCTATCAGTGTTTGACAAGGCGATAAAAGCAGCAAACCCACTTAGTATTTTTGAAGGTCTATTGCAAACAATTCAGTTAGTATGCCGTTTTTTGATTACAAAAGAAATTGATAATGCAGTTACAGAGTATGAAAAGAACAGGATAAAAGATTTAAGTATAAAGAAGTCTTTAATATTTTTTTCGAGATTGTGGAAGGTGTTGCTTAAAGGTATTCAAGATATAAAAACTTCAACATGCAATGATGTTGCTGCTGAAATGATGCTAATTAGTCTTTGCTATCTCTCTGATCTACCTTCTCCAGAACAGGTGATCAAAAAAGTTCTTTCACAGAATGTAAAGCAAGGAAATAGACAGGGCAGACCTGTTGCACCTTCCCCCTCTGTCATCCCAGTAGCTGACTATTCGGATCCAAAAAAATATGTGGAAAGTAAACAACAACCCCACTCTGTCATCCCAGTGCGTGACACTGGGATCCATGTGGAAAATAAACAACAAAATTACGATTTTGATAAGATTCTGCAGCTATTGAGGCGGAGTAACCAAATTTATCTTTACAAACAACTATGTAATAATCTACAATTAATAGATTGTAAACCTGGATATTTAAAATTAAAAGCTGTATCTAAGTTGGATAGTAATTTTTGCAATGATTTAAAAAATTACTTAAATCAGGTGACTCAGCAGGAATGGGTTATTACAGTTGATACGGGTTATATAAACAGGGAAGTGAGTAATTTAAATTATGCACCTGCAGTCAAGGATATACTTGACACGTTTAAAGGTGCAAAAGTAGTTAATATAGAAAATAAGGAGTAAGTTGTGGATTTTAGTCAAATAATGAAACAAGCGCAAGAAATGCAAAAAAAGCTTGCAGAAGCTCAAGAAAAATATATTGGAAAAGAGTTTCAAGGTATTTCTGGTGGTGGCAAAGTTTTTGTATTAGTGGAAGTCATAAAAATAGGTAGCTATAAAGCTAAAAAGGTGAACATAGACTTAGAACTTATGAGAAATGAGGAAAAAGATATAGTAGAGGATTTAGTAACAGCAGCGTTTAATGATGCCGTTAAAAAAGCAGAAGAAGATATGGCAAATGCAACTTCTGATCTTGCAGGTATGATGGGTTTACCACCTGGATTTAAACTTCCTTTTTGAATTTACTACTAAAGTTTCTTTTAGGTAAGTATTTCTTTTCTAATATTTCCAACGCTAGTACTTCTTTGTATAATGCACCTATACTAGCACAGTCCTACGTCATACCGCCGCGGCGCTAACACGTAGCGGGATGACAGCAGTCCTACGTCATACCGTCACGATATCTCTAGATCCCGCTAACAAGCAGCGGGATGACGAATTATTTAACCGTCATACCGCCGCGGTATCTCAGCCGCTAACAAGCAGCGGGATGATGAGGTCTTTCGATAGTAAATCTTACCTGTGTTAGCTATACCAAAAAATCAAAAGTCGTATTTATTCATTAATAAAATCTTTGTATTCTCCTAAAAGTTAGTTAAAGTATAGAATATTTTGTGTTATTAAGTTAGCACTTGACTTAACTTTAGTTGTTACTTAGACTGCTAAAGTGGAATTTTAATTTTTTTACGAGGACAATTATGCATTATAAAAAGTTTTTTTCAGCAGCCGCTTTAGCAACGTTGCTAAGTTTATCAAACTCTGCTTTTTCAGATCCTGTTGGTTCAATAAGTGATGAAGAAACTAGCTACTACGTTCGTTTGCAATACAACGGTGAATTTTTACCTCTTTTCACAAAAATTGATGGTATTACAAATGCAACAGGCAAAGAAAAGGATAGTCCCTTAAAAGCATCTTTTATAGCTGGTGGTGGTGCGTTTGGTTATAAAATGGACGACATCAGGGTTGACGTTGAAGGGCTTTACTCACAGTTGAGTAAAGATACAACTATAATAAATACGTCTGAGGAAAATGTTGCAGACAGTTTAACAGCATTTTCAGGATTAGTTAACGTTTATTACGATATAGCAATTGAAGATATGCCTATCACTCCATATGTTGGTGTTGGTGTTGGTGCAGCGTATATTAGCACTCCTTTGAAACCCGCTATAAATGAGCAAAACAGTAAATTTGGTTTTGCTGGTCAAGTAAAAGTTGGTGTTAGTTATGATGTAACTCCAGAAATTAAACTCTATGCTGGAGCTCGTTATTTTGGTTCTTATGGTGCTCACTTTGATAAAAGTGAAGAAGTAGATAAAGCGGGTGGTGGAAAAGAAACAAAAGTCACTAAAGACGCATATAAAGTTCTTTACAGCACTGTTGGTGCAGAAGCTGGAGTAGCGTTTAATTTCTAGTCTATCTTCAGTCTTGTTATCCCAGTGGGTTTTTTCTTGTCATTCAAGTAGCATGACACTGGGGTGGCTTTGTTGCATGGCAGCAGAAAAACTAGTGATTACTGACTCAATTCATTATAAAATGACGATTTAAGGATAAATATGCCACAAAAAATGAGAGTCAGTAACCATAGAGAATATAACAAATTTCTAGAAAAAAGAGGAAATATTTTTCATTATGGCATAAAAACGAAAATTCCTCCGAAAAACAACGCAGCAGAGCATCCAAAATTGGATTATATGCTTGATAGAAATGCCGCTATTCAGTTAATGAAATTACATGGTGAGAATGGTATAAAAAGATGGAAAGAAGAAGTAAATTACGGAAAAAGATCGTATATTGAAGGATTTTTCTCAAGGTTGAAGCAAATATTTGGGTTTAGTTTTAAAAATAAATCTGAGACAAATAGAGAGAAGGAACTACTTATTAAATGCTACTTAATGAACAAATTTACTGCAATTGGTATGCCTAAATTTGAAATAGTCGCATAAAATTGTTTACTCTGGAAAAAACTTATGTTGCGATGCAACAAAGCCATCCCAGTGTCTGCTGCTTGCATAGCATTTATCTACCAAAACAATGGTCATGCAAGAGACTTTGCTTGGATGTGTGATATAATTTAAATTGTAAGGTCTAAAAAATACTAGCATGAATGAAGTGATAACATTTGGTTGTCGTCTAAATTTTTACGAGAGTGAGTTAATCAAAGAAGCATTAAAAAAAGCAGAAAGAAAAAATGTTGTTGTGGTGCATAGCTGTGCAGTGACAAACGAAGCAGAACGCCAAGTAAAGCAAAAAATACGTAAGATCTATAAAAACGACCCAAGTAAAGAAATTATCGTAGTTGGATGTGCTGTTCAGTTGGATCCAGAAGTTTACAGTAGCATTCCTGGTGTAAGTAAAGTGCTCGGTAATCAAGATAAGCTAAAAGCTGAAAATTACTTACTAAATGACGATAAAATCTTAGTCAACGATAACCAAGTAGAACCTGTTCTAATTAATGGATTTGAAGATAAATCAAGGGCATTTATTGAAATTCAAAATGGTTGTAATCATAGCTGCACATTTTGCTCAATTACTGAGGCAAGAGGGAATAATCGATCTGTGCAAATAAACAGTATTATAGAGCAAATCAGGATCTTTGTAGAAAATGGATATCAAGAAGTAGTGTTTACAGGTGTTGATATTACTGACTTTGGTACAGATTTGTTTGCTAAGCCGTCACTTGGTTCAATGATTAGGAGAGTTTTAAAAGATATACCAGAGTTGAAAAGGCTAAGACTTTCCTCTATCGATGTTGCTGAAGTTGACAACGAATTAATGGATTTAATAGCTAATGAGTCAAGACTTATGCCTCATTTACATTTGAGTCTACAATCTGGTAATAATTTAATACTAAAGAGAATGAAGCGTCGCCACAACAGAGAACAAGTGATAGAATTTTGTCATAAAATGAAGAGTTTGAGGCCTAATATAGTATTTGGCGCTGATATTATTGCTGGATTTCCAACAGAAACTGATGAAATGTTTCAGGATACAGTTGATTTACTGAAAAAAACAAATATAGTTTACCTACATGCTTTTCCATATTCAGAGCGGAAGAATACACCTGCTGCACGAATGCCACAAGTACCAGAGAATGTGCGTAAAGAACGAGTAAAAAATTTAAGAGAAATGAATAGAGAAATGATGAGTAGCTTTTATCAATCTTTGATAGGCACTGAACAAAGTGTTCTGGTTGAGCAAAATAATGTCGGTAGAACAGAAAATTTTGCATTAGTAAAGCTTGAATCAAAAGCTCAAGCCAAGAGTATTGTGAAAGTTAATGTTAAAGGAATGGGAAATAATTATCTAATTGGAAATATTCTTTCTTAATTTTTGTACATTAAAGAAATATATGATACAGTAGTTATACTGTAAATGATAATTATGGGTTCATTTGTTATAACTAAAATATCTATTACTTTATTTTTGATTTTCATTCCATGTGTCTATTTTTTTATTACTTATATTAGTAATACACACATTGAGCAAGTACAACTCTTAAAACTAGAAACGGACAATAATGAAGATGTAATGCATTCTGAAGAAGAGGTTACTGAGAAAAAAATACTAATAAATGATTTAAAATATCAAGAACTTGAAAGTAGTCCTACTGAACAACCTTCTATTCTCCAAGTAGCTGATCAGAAAAATATGTGGTCACGTATTGCAGATCAAACTGAGCCTACAAAAGAAAAATCAAAAAAACTTGATTTTTATGTTAGCGCTAACGGTGGTAAGGTATACCATGATAATTCAGAAACATTTGTAAAGGGTATAAAGGCAATAGGGGAGAGAGTTCTAACTTTAGTTGAAAGTCATTATGGTTTTATGATAAAAAATATAGTGGCAAATGAAATTAAAAGTATACAGCAATTTGATGGTAAAATTGATTTCCAGTGGCTCAGCAGCATATCTTTAGGTTACTATGCTGGAGAAAATGGCCGAGTTGATTTTGAAACCATGTATTCTAGAGCCAATATTGAAGGTAGTAATTCTCCTCTGGTATTTGATAAATCAGCAAGTATATTTGCGTTTTTGTTAAACTTATATTATAATCCCAGCGTTCAGGATACACAATTTGCTCCGTACATCGGTCTTGGTATAGGACCAACAGTGTTTAGATTAAAAAGGATTAATGGATCACCCCAAAATTCAATGCCACTTAATGTTCCTTGGTTTGCTTATCAAATAAAGCTTGGTATTAACTATTCAATAATCCCAGAAGTAAAAACCTTTCTCGGCTATCGTTACTTTAGCATTCCGATACCTGTTGCAGATGACATATCCACTCATAATATTGAAATTGGTTTGATATTTAATTTTTAGTAGTGATTTAATATATATATAAATTCTTATCTTTTCTATCTAACAAACCAAATGTTGGTACGATTGTTGCTTTTAAAAAAAGGACAGTTTCTACTGTTCTAATGTTATTCGCTAGCCTTTTTGACTTCTGATGTAATGTAGCTTTAAAGCTTTGCTTATCCTCTCTATGTTCTATAAGCCCGCCGATTACCATAATTTCACCGCTCTTAATTTTTAACATAGAGTTCATTTCTTTGATTTCAACAATTGGAATGTCGCTATTTAATTTCATTTTACTCTGCTGTGCGATGTACTCTATATCTGGATCTTTAATGTAGCCGTTAATTCTTGATAAAGTTGGATGTATATCCATGAATATTTCACTAGTATCAATGTTAATGCTTGGGTAGATTATTAGCACAATACCTATTGGAACACTATTCATCTTGGTAATTAAGGTCTGATTAGAGTTTCTAGTATCTTTTTGTATATCGGAAGTAAAATAAATATGGTTTTTGGTAAATGAAATCATTGCTTGCTGATTATTTATAGCATGTACTCTAGGGCTTGAAATTACAGTTGAAGCGCCAAATTTGTCTAAATTTTTTACTAAATCTCCTAGATCACTCGCACCAAAGTTCATTGCTAGGTTAATAATGGAGTTATCTTGATTCATTATAGACTTAGTTCCATCGCGTAAGTCATTTAAATTTATACCAGAAAGATATTTGTCATCTAACACAACTTCAACTATTTTTGCCTCTATCATTACTTGAGAAGACGCTAATTTCTTAACCTTATTAATATATTCTTCAACAGCTTTATGGATATCTTTTCTAGCATTCAAAATAATAACACCAGCTTCTCTGTTGGATGAAAGGAATTCGCCATCATCCACTCCGTTAATATCCATTATTGCATACAAGCCTTTTTCTAATGAATTCCATAAGTCACTACTGTATTGAGACCTCATAACATTGTTATAGTCCCTAACAGCATCACTGTTAGTAATATTGTTACTAATGACGAAACTGCTTTGAGCAGAATGTTGAATATTAATGAAGTCTGCGTAATAATTTTGCACGTATGGCAAGTCCTGCTCAATTCTAATTATACCATTGCTTGTTGAGTAACGCAATTTGGCGCTATTTGCTATACTCTGAATTACTTCATTTATATTCTTATCTTTTAGCTTTAAAATAATATTACCTGATATTTTTGGGTCTATATCTAAGTTAACGTCAGAAAGTTTTCCTATCTCAATCAGCAAATCTTTTACTGATACTTCTTCACTAACATTAATAGAAATAAGCTGATTACTGATTGTGAGATCGGGAAACTCTATTGGTAAAGGCATAATTTCTGGTATTGCCAGTTCATTAATCTCCAAAGAGGTGTTGTATTGCTGCAACGAATAATCGTGCTCACCTATATCATGATGATCTTCGTTGCCTATATTAGTGAGATGTTGCTTAGTAGGCAGGTGTGTGCAAGAAATAATGAAGAGGAGTATTAAGCATTTAAAAATAGCCATTAGAACAGCATATAGATCTATACTAATAGATTTCTATAAAAATATTAAAAATGTATTTAATCTCATTTTCATCGAGCAGATAATTGTCGTGTATTAACTTGACCTACACTGGCTATAGCTAAAGTGACTTAGATTTACCGACAACCATCATCCCGCTGCTTGTTAGCGGGATCTAGAGATACCGTGAATAAATCACGGTATGACGGTTCGCGGCGGTATAGTAACTCGTCATTCCGCTACTCGTTAGCGCCGTGGCGGTATAGCTATATATGTTTTTTTGCACACTTTATCTTGTACTTAAATGTAGAGTAAATTTTCCAGCATAGCCTTAGTTTTTTTATATATTTTACTTCTTTCTCTATATTTAATAATAGGCTTAAAAATAAATGGTAAGCCTATAATTGTTAAGCTTAGAGCTAGGGTTGAAAGTATACAACAGCCTTTGTGTTTACTATGTAGCTCTTTTAGGTAAAGCATCAAAAATCTACAAAATTTTTTGTAATCTTCGTCGATGTTTTTTTTGCTATGAGCCTTGCTAATGAACATATCTATTGCGGTATGACCGTTATTACACTTAATGTTAAGGTCTGCACCTTTTTCTGTTAACAGCTGAGCTATATCAAAATAATCCTTTTGAACAGCAAGATGTAGAGGTGCAAAACCTTGTTGCTCACAAATGTTCATATTGGCTCTAACTTCCAATAACATTTTCACAATTTTTGTATGGCCTTTTTTAACTGCTAGTAGCAAGGGAGTTCTGTTACATTTAGTAACAGCATTAATGTTTACCTTAAGCTTCAATAAGAGCTTAACTGTTTTAGTGTTACCATTATGCCTAGCTTTATGCAGCCTGGCGTTGCCATTAAAATCTTGATCATTTGCATCTATTCCTCTTGATACAAGAAATGTTACCATTTTTCTATTATTATGCTCAATAGCGCAATCTAATGCATCAAAACCATGGTTGTTTTTTGTGCAAAAAAAACTCTTTAAGTTTAATTTTATCGTTACTTGCTTGCTGTTTTTTTGCAATAAGCTTTACTATTTGCATTTTGTTGTTATACGCTGCTAGGAAAAGCGTAGTGTTATTTTCTGCATCTTTGGCTTCTATATTTGCACCTTTCTTTATCAGATATTCTATAATTTCTGCTCTGCTATCATAATGTGCGGTGCATTGATAAATGGTTAAAAACAAAGGAGTACGAAAATTGTTATCTTCACATTCGAGATTTGCTCCGCTATCAATTAAAATTTGGACGCTTTTTTTAGAACCGTATAGTGAAGCTATATGAAGAGGAGTATAGCCCTCTTTAGCGTCTTTTTCATTAATTTTTGCGCCTTTTGTTATCAAAAAATCTATTAATTCCGTGTCATCTTGTAGTGCAGCAAGATGCAGTGGAGTGAATCCATTTTTATCCTTGGAATTAATTGTCAGTTGGTTAACAAAAAGTTTAGCAACTTTCTTGTGTCCATGCATAATGGCATAATGCAGTGGGTTTCTATTTTCGTTGTCTACGATATTGAAATCAGCTTCGTGCTCTAGTAATGACTTTACTCCAACTAAATCGCCTTCTTTTGTGAACTTATGCAAGAGAGTGATTCCACTTGCATCTTTTGAGTTAATATCAAATCCATTTTCTACTAATTGGTTTATATCTTCCTCACACGCCATATCACTTAAGTCTCTAAATGAACCCTTTTCGCGTTAATAATACTCCTACTTGATTAAGTTTAAATGAATCTGTGAGAAATGGCTAGGATACCTTGCATAACAAACTTTTGGCAGCATGTTGGATGAAACAAAAAACTTGCTTGACAAAACTCGCACCACGGGGCTTCTTTTGCCTTTTTTTTGTTTGGTGAATTTCTTAATGTTTATAGCTAAATGAACTGGGCAGGAAGGTGTCATTCCAGTGCTTGACACTGGAATCCAGGAAAAAGAATGATGTCATCCAAGCCCCCTAGGTGTCATTCCAGTCTGGAATCCAGGTTTTTCGCAGTCCCATTAAAAACGTCGTATTTTAACATAAAACTGCTACCTCACCAACTTAGTGCATGATAAAAATTCCTGGATCCCAGTGTTACGCACTGGGATGACAGGGGAATGAGGCACTGGGATCCAGGAAAAAGAATGATGTCATGAAAGTAGCTGACACTTATGATGGTGTCATCAGAGTAGCCCCTTTTTTGTCATCCCAGTGCCCAGACACTGGGATCCAGAAGACGTAATTTCAACCAAGTGGCTGCATAATAAAGGCTGGATTCCAGTGCCAAGCGCTGGAATGACACCTGTAGCCCTACGTCATACCGCGATTCATTCGCGGTATCTCATCCGCTAACAAGCAGCGGGATGA
>NZ_JAPQLJ010000052.1:17422-85514 GCF_028982115.1 Wolbachia endosymbiont of Drosophila tsacasi
TTAAACACTGCAATTTAGCTGCTTTTAAGTGCAACTAACCTTAGCTAAAATGTTTAAGAAATTTACTAAGCAGAAAAAAAAGGCAAAAGAAACCCCGTGTTAGCTAGTTGTCACTCTCTAATCCTGCAAATTGGTGTACTATACTGTCTTAAACGACTTATAAGCGCGTTTCAGCTTGTATAGGTAAAAACCCAGAAATGTTGTGAAGACATAAGGTGCACATAGTGCAAAAAATTAAAAATAAGACGCCAACTACGTTGTTTTCTTGCTATTTAATCTGCACAGATGAAGATAACTGAATACCTTCACTATCATGGTAAGGGGGCTGGCGAGGCTTGTCAAGTAAGTTTTTTCGTTTCTATTCCCAAGAAAAGCTCGTCATATGGTTATGCAAGAAGTCTATTATATTTCCTTACCCATTTGCTTAACTTTCTCTCTACTTTTTTTGAATAAGGTCGCTATTGGCATGACACACATTCATCGTAGTCAATATCTGTTTTGTGTTGCAATATTTCACTTTTTTTGAATATGTCATGCGAAACCTTGTCAGCTCTCTGCATTGATTGTGATCTGCAGTAATATAAGCTCTTCAATCCTTTTTTCCAAGCAAGCATGTGTATTTTGTGCAAGTAACGTTTATGTACGTTGGCAGGTAAGAACAGATTTACTGATTGAGATTGACAAATATGCGAAGTTCTATCACTTGCATGTTCTATAATCCATCTTTGGTCAAGCTCGTACGCTGTTTTAAATGTCAATTTTTCATGCTCATTAAGAAAATCTAAGTGCTGAACGGAACCCTCGTTTGTTGAAATTGAAGACCATATTTTATCATTGTCTTGATTTTTTTCTGCTAATAGTTTTTGCAAGAATTTATTTCGCACTACAAATGAGCCTGTAAGTGTCTTTTGTATGAATACGTTTGCTGCATATGGCTCTATTCCAGGAGAGGTATTGCCTGCAATAATGGAGATTGAGGCAGTTGGAGCAATAGCGAGCTTGTGTGTAAACCTTTCCATTAGATCAACTTCTTTGGCATCAGGACATGCCCCCTTTTCCTCTGCTAATTTTTTAGAAACTATATCTGCTTGCTCGCGTAAATACTTAAATATTTTTTTATTCCATTGTTGTGCTGTTACTGATTCAAAAGGAACCATTTTGCTTTGTAAAAATGAGTGAAAGCCCATCACGCCAAAACCAATACTGCGTTCTCTGGCTGCAGAATATTTTGCTCGCTGCATTTCATTCGGTGCTTTATTTATAAAATCTTCCAATACATTATCAAGAAAGCGCATTATATCTTCTATGAAGAGTTTATTGTCTTTCCATTCTTCGTAGTACTCAAGGTTTACGGATGATAGACAACACACAGCAGTGCGTGACTTATTTAGGTGATCATACCCTGTAGTTAAAGTTATTTCACTGCATAGATTTGACATCTTGATGTCTAAGTTGAGCTTTTTGTAAGATTCTGGCTTATTGTTATTTGTTGCATCAAGGAAAATAATGTAAGGTTCTCCAGTTTCAACCCTTGCTGTTAATATTTTGATCCATATATCCCGCGCTTTTACAGTTGAAATAACCTTATTGTTGTGAGGGCTTATTAAATTCCATTCTTGATCATTCTCAACAGCCTGCATAAATTTATCTGTTACTATTACAGCATGATGTATATTTAACGCTTTGCGATTTGGGTCACCGCCTGTTGGCTTGCGCAAATCCAGAAACTCTTCTATCTCTGGATGAGATACAGGAAGATAGACTGCTGAACTTCCTCGCCTTAAGGATCCCTGACTAATTGCGAGCGTTAGAGCATTTTGCACCACAATAAATGGTACAATTCCTGATGTTTTACTATTACCTTTTACACTTTCACCAATTGAACGTAAATTTCCCCAATAACTACCTATGCCTCCTCCACGTGCAGCAAGCCAAACATTTTCATTCCATAAATCAACTATTCCCTGCAAACTGTCTTCGGTTTCATTAAGAAAGCAAGATATAGGCAACCCTCTCTTGGTGGCACCATTGCTGAGTATTGGTGTTGAAGGCATGAACCACAAGTTGCTCATGTAGTCATAAAGACGCTGCGCATGTTCTTTATTATCAGAATAGTAATTAGCAATACGTGCAAAGAGGTCTTGGTAACTTTCATTTTCTATTAAATACCTGTCTGATAGAACTGCTTTTCCAAAATCGGTTAATTTGCTATCCTTTGCGTAATTAATAGTAATGTTATTCATAAAATTCCTTTTTGAGCGATTTTTAAGTTAGGTTTTTCGGATTTTCTTGTTGATGCTGTAGTGCAAACAAGATACCGTCAACCTGACTGCCATATATTTTACAGTAACTTATATAACTTATCTGCATATTTATTTTTTTTGCAACATGTTGAACATAACTTTCTGAGTGACGAAAATAGTCTCCTTTGTTTACAAAGTCAATACCTTCACCTTCCTTTCTTCTTATTAAAGATATAACAACCCCTTTTTTGCTCGTAGATCTTTTTGCTAATTCCAATTCTTCTTGAAAGTCATGTAGATAATGTAGCACTTCAGCAAAGATAATTACATCATACTGCTGGTTTTTCTCTTGTTTAAGAAACTCTTTCATTTCCATATGTATTAATTCATTGTAAACAGGCTTACCTTTTATAAAGCATCCTCTTGCGATATTTAGCATTCTACTTGAAATGTCAATTCCTGTTATGTAGCTTCCAGTACTATTTATTTTCAAGAAATGACCACATATTCCAGTCCCACAACCAAGGTCAAGTATATTGAGCTCAGAAGTAAAGTTGTTGAAGATTTTTGTAATTATCATGTGTACAAGTTCATGCCCTCTATACTGTTTGGCAATCAACCAATGCTCAACAAAATATTCACCTGTGTAATCAAAATATTGTCTTATGAGGTTTTTTGGCAATTCTGCAATAGGCGCTGAGTTTGTCATTTTTTTTATATAGTAAGATGCCTCCTCATGATCACTATCTAATTTTAGTGTCTGTGTTAAATAATTATAAGCTTTGTTAGTATTCCCTACCGCAAAATGACACCTTCCGATGTTATACCAGACTATGGGTAAATGGGGGTAAAATATGCTAATTAACCAAAATCGTAACTTTGCATCTGATATGCTACCTTTATAAAAGTGATATAAACCGATTTCAATGTTGGTGTTTAACAGGTTCTTAGATTTTTTAAGAAGCACTGTCATTTCTTTATGAAGAGTATTATATTTATTCACAATGAAGTGTTTTACTTTCTTAATATTTAATACACCAATGAGCTTAGACATACAATTTAAAGCAACATTTTTTATAAAGGAGAGATTGCTTTTCATACATTAGAAATACTCCGAATGTTCATTATCATTTTTAGGTAATTGATTTTAACACATTTTATCTTACAAAATATCTTTTTCATTAATTTTTACTGTATATATAAGTTTACCGCATATTTCTCAGATTGTACTGTTTAGGATTGCTAGTATATTGTTGTTGATAATATAAGTAAATGTTTTGTGCAAAAAGGCGTTGACATATTATATGTTAGGTTATAACATATAAAAGATTAATTTAGTTTTTAGATGTTTGACAAGTTTTATGGTAGAGATTAATTTAATCTCAATTCAATTTTAATAATATTTAACTCTGCATATTCTGCATATAGTCGGATAAATAAATTATTAAGAGCACTTGATGGATGCCTTGGCGTTAAGAGGCGATGAAGGACGTGGCAGGCTGCGATAAGCTGTGGGGAATTGTCAACAAATTTTGATCCGCAGATTTCCGAATGGGGAAACCCAGCTAGCTTAGCTAGTTATTACATACTAAGTATGTAAAGCAAACTTGGTGAACTGAAATATCTAAGTAGCCAAAGGAAAAGAAATCAACCGAGATTCTGTTAGTAGTGACGAGCGAAAGCGGAAAAGGCTAGTGATTTAAGAATAAGAATTAGAATACTCTGGAAATAGTAACCATAGAAGGTGATAGTCCTGTATAAGTAGAAAGTTTTTAAATCCTTGAGTAGAGCGGGGCACGTGAAATCCTGTTTGAATATGGGGGGACCATCCTCCAAGCCTAAATACTACTTAACGACCGATAGTGAACAAGTACCGTGAGGGAAAGGTGAAAAGAACCCCGGGAGGGGAGTGAAATAGAATCTGAAATCAAGTGCTTACAAACAGTTGGAGCTCTATATCAATTTATTGATATTTAGAGTGACAGCGTACCTTTTGCATAATGGGTCAGCGAGTTAATCTATGAAGCAAGCTTAAGCCGTTAGGTGTAGGCGTAGTGAAAGCAAGTCTGAATAGGGCGTTTTAGTTTTATGGATTAGACCCGAAACCAAGTGATCTAGTCATGACCAGATTGAAGGTGTGGTAAAACACACTGGAAGATCGAACCAGTTAATGTTGCAACATTATTGGATGAGTTGTGATTAGGGGTGAAAGGCCAATCAAACTTGGAAATAGCTGGTTCTCCGCGAAATCTATTTAGGTAGAGCGTTGTATGTATGTTGTTGGGGGTAGAGCACTGGATAGACTAGGGGGATTCACCGTCTTACCAAATCTAACTAAACTCCGAATACCAACAATTAATTATACAGCAGGCACACTACGGGTGCTAAGTCCGTGGTGGAAAGGGAAACAACCCAGATCACTATCTAAGGTCCCAAAATTACAGCTAAGTGGGGAAGGAAGTAGAAAAACCATTACAGCTAGGAGGTTGGCTTGGAAGCAGCCATCCTTTAAAGAAAGCGTAACAGCTCACTTGTCTAAATAAGTTTTTCTGCGCCGAAAATGTACCGGGGCTAAAGCTGTATACCGAAGATGTGAGTGCTTATTGATTTCGATCAATAGGCGCGGTAGCGGAGCGTTCCGTAAGTCTATGAAGGTAGTTTGTGAAAACTGCTGGAGATATCGGAAGTGAGAATGCTGACATAAGTAGCGTAAAAGAGTGTGAAAAACACTCTCACCAAAAATCTAAGGGTTCCTACGTTAAGTTAATCTGCGTAGGGTTAGTCGGTTCCTAAGGCAAGTCCGTAAAGGAGTAGTCGATGGCAATTAGGTTAATATTCCTAAACCTCTTAAGTGTGACGGGTTTTGTATTTGTATAGATCTTATTGGATTGATCTATGCTTAAAAGAAGCTCCAGGAAATAGCACTTATATTTATGAGGCCGTACCGCAAACCGACACTGGTGGATGAGTAGAGTATACTAAGGTGTTGAAAGAATGATGTTGAAGGAACTCGGCAAATTATACCTGTAACTTCGGAAGAAGGGTAACCTGCTTTTAGGCAACTATGAGTAGGTGGCACAAAATAGGGAGTAGCGACTGTTTACTAAAAACACAGGACTCTGCAAACACGTAAGTGGAAGTATAGGGTCTGACGCCTGCCCGGTGCTGGAAGGTTAATAGGAGGGGTGCAAGCTCTAAATTGAAGCCCCAGTAAACGGCGGCCGTAACACTGACGGTCCTAAGGTAGCGAAATTCCTTGTCGGGTAAGTTCCGACCCGCACGAATGGCGTAACGATTTCTCCACTGTCTCCAACATCACTTCAGCGAAATTGAATTCCCCGTGCAGATGCGGGGTACCCGCGGTTAGACGAAGAGACCCCGTGCACCTTTACTATAGCTTTACATTGCTATTAAAAGTGTGATCTGCAGGATAGGTGGGAGACTTTGAAGTTATGGCGCTAGCTATAATGGAGTCAACCTTGAGATACCACCCTTTACACTTTTGATATCTAACTATGTTTCATTATCTGGAACTAGGACATTGTATGGTGGGTAGTTTGACTGGGGCGGTCGCCTCCTAAAAAGTAACGGAGGCGTGCGAAGGTAAGCTAGAGCTGGTCGGAAATCAGCTTGATAGTATAATGGCATAAGCTTGCCTGACTGCGAGGCTGACAAGCCAAGCAGAGACGAAAGTCGGTCATAGTGATCCGGTGATTCTGTATGGAAGGGTCATCGCTCAACGGATAAAAGGTACGCCGGGGATAACAGGCTGATGGTGTTCGAGCGTTCATAGCGACAACACCGTTTGGCACCTCGATGTCGACTCATCACATCCTGGGGCTGAAGAAGGTCCCAAGGGTTCGGCTGTTCGCCGATTAAAGTGATACGTGAGTTGGGTTTAGAACGTCGTGAGACAGTTCGGTTTCTATCTGCCGTGGGTGAAGGAAATTTGAGAAGGTCTGACTCTAGTACGAGAGGACCGAGATGGATATACCTCTGGTGTACCAGCTGTTATGCCAATAGCATCGCTGGGTGGCTATGTATAGATGGGATAATTGCTGAAAGCATATAAGCAAGAAACCCTCTTCAAAAAGATTTCCCAATTAAGGCCGTGGAAGACTACCACGTTGATAGGCTAGGTGTGGAAGCATGGTAACATGTGAAGCTAACTAGTACTAATAGCCTGATTGATTTATTTGCTTTCTATATGTGTGTATGCAGTGTTAAATATTAAGTTAAAATTGTTAAGTTAGAAATTTTTATTGACTTGGTGGCTATAGCAAAAATGAACCACCCGATCTCATCTCGAACTCGGAAGTGAAACTTTTTAGCGCTGATGGTACTTGAAAAGGGAGAGTAAGTCGCCGCCAAGTTTATAAAAATTTCTTTTTATCGCCTTTTAATAATTCTTTTATTAGGAGAAGTCGCTTCTATATTCAAATCTAATAATTGTGGTCTAGGCTTATTCTTATTCTGCTCTAAGTATTGACTTTGCTCAAATGCTAATTCCCATTGTGTACGATAACTAGATTCTTTATATTCATAAAAATCTTCTTCTTTTCTACTCTCTACCATTAAACATCCACACCCGTTAATTTATTTTAAAAATTTTACTTATGCTATCATAAAAAATATAGTTGTAAATACCTTAATTGAGATTTTTTTTATTTTATCTTTTTTAAGCAAATAGTTAGATCTTTTTGTAAGTTTTTATAACTTGCTTGTATAATGTTTCTATGAGTTAGTATTATGTAGTAGTGCCCTATATTGCTTATATTTAAAATGCTAACTTTAGCAAGCATTCGTAATTGCCTTTTTATTTTATTTCTTTTTGCTGCTTTTCCGGCTTTTTTACTGATAGCCAGACCTACTCTAATAGTATGAGTGTACTTTTCAAGCTCTCTTTCTTTTATAGCATACAGTGATATATAAAGCCCACGGTAAAAAAGACTGCTAAATGCTAACTTATTTTTGAAAGCAAAGGAAAAATCTTTTTTTTTATACTTACTATGCGCATAATTTGTTACACCCTAATAAACGGCGCCTATTAAGGATTTTTCTTCCAGCTCTTGTTGCCATACGTGAACGAAATCCATGTCTGCGCTTTCTTATCAAATTTTTTGGTTGAAATGTTCTCTTCATTGTTTTTATATTAATATAATTATTTATTTTAAACTGTTTTACTTTATTGTCAAATGATGGTGAACTTGTATGACATTTTCGTAGAATAAAATTTGATGTATGGGAAAATGAATTCGGTGATAGTCATACCTGTCCTACTAATCCTTTTATTTTGTTTTAGTAGGTTTCAAGAAGTAAATAAGGTTAAATCTTATCTATATCTTAGTTGTGTATGGATGCTAGCTTGGTTGTTAATACTCTATAATAATTGTTTTATAACTTTTATTTCTATAGCGTTACTTTTTTTCATGCTTGCTTTTATCTTTAAAAATAAAAGAAATAAGATAATAAAACTTTCGTTATTTGTGGCTTTGGCCATATCATTTTTTATTACTTTATTTATAATACTATCTATTTTTATTCAATCCATTAATTTTTTTAACAAAGTAGCTATTTCAGAATTCTTGTTTTGCTTGAAATGGGGCCACAATGTAGTCACTATCAATGAAGAGAAGATAGGATGTTTTGGTATAGCGCCGCTTTTGGTGGGTACATTACTTATAACTATTATAGCAATGTTAGTTGTCGTTCCGCTTGGTTTATTTTCTGCAATATATATTAGTGAATATGCGAGTGAGAAAGTGCGTTATATTGTTAATACAACTTTGCAAGTTTTGTCTGCTATTCCTACGGTTGTATATGGATATTTCGCGGTTGTGTTTTTGTCTTTCTTTGTAAAGCAGGTAGCAAATTTTTTTGGTTTAAGTATACACTCAGAAAGTGCCTTAGTTGCCGGTTTATCGATTGGGATAATGATTCTTCCTTTTATTATTTCTTTACTCGAAGATGCCATAAGATCTGTTCCAAAAAGCTTGCGTTATGGCTTCATGGCACTTGGCGCAACTCCAGCGGAAACTATATGGCATATAACAATACCTTATGCAATGCCTACAATTTTAAGTGCAATTTTATTGTCAATTTCAAGAGTGATAGGTGAAACAATGATTGTGCTAATGGCTGTGGGAATCAACGCAAATTTGACTTTTAACCCTCTTAATTCAGTTACTACCATTACCGTGCAGATCGCTACATTGCTTACCGGAGATCAGGATTTCAATAGTGTGCAAACTCTTGCTGCTTATGCGCTTAGCTTAGTATTGTTTGTTATTACTTGGCTGTTAAATGCATTTGCATTGTTTGTAATGAAGCGTAACTAGTAAGCGTTTTAATGTTGCAAAATTTCTATTAATAATATAAGATTTATTTTCTTTAGAAGTTCTTTTATGGAATTATAGTGTTAGGTGATAAAAACAAAGAGATGAATATAGGTAGAGCGATTAAGGTAACTCAAGCAGTTGTTGATATAAAATTTGAAGGTGAATTGCCTAAAATATTTAATGCTTTAAAAAGCAAACTAAAATATAAGGATAAGGAGCTGGTTTTAGAAGTTTCGCAGCATATAGGTGACAATATAGTTCGTTGTATTGCTATGGATAGCACAGATGGCATGTCAAGGGGGGATGAATTTGTTGATACAGGTGCACCAATATCGGTGCCAATAGGGCGTTCAACTTTAGGAAGGATTTTTAATGTTGTTGGAGAGCTTATAGATGAGTGTGGTCCACTGAAGGGAAAATATAACTTAGAGCCTATACACAGAGCACCTCCAAGTTTTACTGAACAGAGAATACAGGGAGAAGTTTTAGTTACGGGAATAAAAGTTATAGATCTTCTTGCACCTTATCTTAAAGGAGGAAAAATTGGCTTATTTGGTGGAGCCGGTGTTGGTAAAACAGTTCTGATAATGGAATTAATTAATAATATAGCAAAAGCTCATAAAGGATTTTCTGTGTTTGCCGGGGTAGGGGAGAGAACGCGTGAAGGTAACGATCTTTATCACGAGATGATCACTTCAAATGTAATAAATATAAATGAGCATGAAAAATCTCAAGCTGTTTTGGTTTATGGTCAGATGAATGAGCCTCCTGGAGCAAGGGCTAGAGTTGCTTTAACAGCACTTACTATGGCAGAGTATTTTCGTGACCGTGAAAACCAAGATGTTTTATTTTTTGTGGATAATATCTTCCGTTTTACACAAGCTGGTTCTGAAATTTCTGCTTTACTTGGAAGAATACCGTCAGCTGTTGGTTATCAGCCAACCCTTGCAACTGATATGGGTGCAATGCAAGAAAGAATAGCTTCAACAACTTCTGGCTCTATTACTTCTGTGCAAGCTATATATGTTCCTGCGGACGATTTAACTGATCCAGCCCCAGCAACTACATTCTCTCATCTTGATGCCACCACAGTGTTGTCAAGGCAAATAGCTGAAATGGGAATATACCCTGCTGTTGATCCACTTGATTCAACTTCTCAGTCTTTATCTGCTGAAATCATTGGTGAAGAACATTATAAGGTAGCTTCTGAGGTGAAACGTATATTGCAAACTTATAAATCACTGCAAGATATTATCGCAATACTTGGTATGGATGAGCTATCTGATGAAGATAAAATTATTGTTGATAGGGCTCGTAAGATTCAGAAATTTCTTTCTCAACCTTTTCACGTTGCAGAAATATTTACTGGTATGCCTGGTAAATTTGTTTCACTTTCTGATACTGTTTCCAGTTTTAAAAAGATTGTTGAAGGTAAATATGATCACTTACCAGAAGCTGCTTTTTATATGGTGGGGAATATAGATGAAGCAATAAAAAAGGCTGAATTAATACAAGCTGAAGCTAAATAAAAGTTAAAGATTATGAATACTTTTAAAATGCAATTTTTCTCTCCTGATGATCAAATTTCATTCAGTGGAGTGGTTTCTCTTTCAGTAACTGGGCTCGAAGGGGAGATTATGATTTTAGCTTACCATGCTCCTTACTTAATTTATTTATTGCCTGGTATGATTACTGTTAAAATGAGTAACCAAACAGAAAAGAAGGTTATAATTGATAGTGGCGTATTAGAAGTTGCAAATAATAATTGTAACATTATAACAAGTCAAATTCAGGTTTTTGATCGTGCAATTCATGATGAGAAATCGTTTAAAAATAAGAGAATTAGTATATATTTAAGTTATCTTGATGAGAAATTTCTTTCTTAGTTATTTTAGGCAAAAAGTCGGTCTTGTCATCCAAGTAGCCCAGTTTTTGTCATCCAAGTGCTTTTTTTTCTGTCATCCAGTATTCTCTTCCCTGTCATTCCAGTGCTCACCTTTGTCATCCCAGTGCTTGACACTGGGATCCAGATATAAAAATATTTGCAAATCATGCAATTGTCAGGGGATTCTAGGAACATATGTTGAAAACAATTTCTATGATGAAATAAGCTGGATTCCAGTGTCACGCACTGGAATGACACCTTGCCTTACTGAACGTTCGTACAGTTCTGTAGCGGACACTGGGATAACACCATTTTTGTACTTTTGCCTTCAAAGATGACAATGTTTTGTAAAGATAGTTTTTTAATAGGAGATTAATATGGAAATTTTTCTTGATAGCGTTGATTTAAATGAAATTAAAGAACAAAAGGAATTCATTGACGGCATAACAACTAATCCTTCTTTAATAGTAAAGTCCGGGCGTAAAGATAAATACGAGGATTTAGTGCGTGAAATATGCTCTATTATCGAGGGGCCTGTTAGTGTTGAAGTTGTTGCAAATAACCATGCAGATATGGTTAAAGAAGGCCTTAAGTTAGCGAAAATCGCTGATAATGTTGTGGTAAAATTGCCCCTTACATATGAAGGATTAATTTCTTGTAAAAAGTTGTGGACAGAGCATAAAATACCTGTTAACATCACATTATGTTTTTCTCCTGGACAAGCACTGCTTGCCGCTAAGGCCGGTGCTTGTTTTATTTCTCCTTTTGTTGGTCGCCTTGATGATATAAGCTATGATGGCTTATCGCTAATAGAAGATATATGTACTATATATTCTAATTACGGTTTTGATACTAAAGTTCTTGTTGCATCAGTGAGAAGCCCAGCGCATGTAATAGAAGCTGCAAGGCTTGGTGCTGATTCAATTACTGTGCCAGCAAAAGTACTTAGACAATTAATCAATCACCCACTTACTGACCAAGGGCTAGCAATATTTGAAAAAGACTGGGGTGCAAAATAATAAACAGTCACTACTCTGAATCGGTTGACAAATTGGACGCTTGATAAGCGTAATTTGGAGCTTCTTGTGTAATGACTATATCATGAGCATGACTCTCTCTTAATCCTGATGCAGTAATAGTAACAAATTTACAATTTTTTTTCATCTCTTCTATATTCCTATTACCAGTATACCCCATTGCAGCTTGCAATCCGCCAATCAACTGATGGATTACTCCTGAAGCTGGACCTTTGAATGGAACTCTTCCTTCCACTCCTTGTGGAACTAATTTGAGTTTTGAATCTTTATCTTGAAAATAACGGCTGGCTGAACCTCGCTTCATTGCACTAATAGATCCCATTCCTCGATAGCCTTTATATGCTCTGCCCTTATACATGATAATCTCACCTGGGCTTTCGTCAGTGCCAGCAAAAATCGAACCAATCATCACAGAGTCAGCACCAGCTGCAATAGCTTTTGCAACATCTCCTGAGTATTTTACCCCACCATCAGCAATTAGTCTGACGTTTCTTGCTCTACACGCTTCTGCAACATTCTTGATTGCAGAGAATTGTGGCACACCAACACCTGTAACTATTCTGGTTGTACAGATTGATCCTGGTCCTATTCCGACCTTCACTGCATCAACACCCGCATCAATTAACGCTTCAGCAGCTTCCTTTGTTGCAATGTTTCCGCCAATTAATTGCGTATTAGGATACATCTTTTTTATTTCCCTAATGGTATTGATAACGTTTTCGGAATGACCGTGAGCAGTATCCACAACAACTACATCAACTTCTTCTCCGATCAAAGCTTCACATCTTTCTATACCATCTTTTTTACCAGTGCCAATTGCAGCGGCAACTCTAAGCCGTCCTTTACTGTCTTTACATGAATTTGGGTGTCTATTGTATTTTTCAATGTCTTTAACCGTAATTAAACCTATACAACAAGAATTTTCATCTACGACCAAAAGCTTTTCTATTCTATTTTCATGCAACAATTTCATTGCTGAGGCACTATTCACTCCCTGCTCCCGCACTGTCACTAACTTATCTTTTGTCATCACTTCGGAAACTTTTACATTCATGTTCTGGTCTTCAATAAACCTCACATCTCGGTTAGTTAAAATTCCAACTAACTTGCGTTGATTGACTACAGGAATGCCAGAATAATTGTGCTCTCTCATTAATGAAATTGCTTCTGCAACTGTTTTATCCGGTGAAATCGTGATTGGGTTATACACGATCCAACTTTCATATTTTTTCACCCTTCTTACTTCTAAAACTTGTTCATCTATTGATAAATTCTTATGTATGCAACCTATCCCTCCATGTTGGGCAATAGCTATTGCAAAGCCCGATTCAGTAACAGTATCCATTGCAGAGGATATGAGAGGGATATTTAGTTCTATATTATTTGTTAAATAAGTTTTTGTATCTGCATCGCGAGGCAATATATTAGAATAGGCTGGCAAAAGAAGTATATCGTCAAACGAATAACAAGCTTCCATTTTTTTCATAGACTTTATTTAAAGCTTATACGCCAATTAATTAAATTGCAATAGGGCTTTTGCAAAATAAGCATTCTACATTATTTGCCAGCAAACAAAACTGCTCAATAGTTAAGTTTTCTGGACGTTCGTTTCCACTCAATTTAACGTTTTCAAGGACAGTTTCAGCGTGGTTCGTTATATTTTGCAAGCTATTTCTCAGCATCTTTCTTCTTTGAGCAAAAACGGCACGTATTAATCTTATTAAGGTTTCCAAATTTACTGCAAACTTTGGGGTAGGCAAAGGATTTACTGTAATTACTGAAGAATGTACTTTTGGCCTTGGAAAAAACTCTTTAGGTTCAATATCAAATTCCTTTTTTATATCACATAGTAACTGGCTTAGCACTGATAAGGAACCATAATCTTTAGAATTGGGTCTTGCCGTAATGCGATCTGCTACCTCTTTTTGAAACATTAATGTCAAACTCGTAAAAAATTTTATATTATTTAACTACTTTAAAAATAACACTACTGAGATATTGTAAGGCAAGTTAGCAATAACTTTAACTGGGCGCTCTATCAGCTCTTCTTCTGTAACATGCAGTGCATCCGCTTCTATAATTCTATACTTTCCTTGATGCTCATTTAGCAGTTGGTCATGGTGTTTCACTAAATCTCTATCTTTTTCTATAGAAAGTAGAGACTTTGGATTATGCACCAATATTTCTCTTGTTAATGCACCATATCCAGGACCAATTTCAATGACATTAAAATTTTCCAGACTACCAGCTAAAGCGACGATTTTTTTTGTTATCTCACTCGATAAAATAAAATTTTGCCCTAGACTCTTTTTTGGCTTCAGTAAAAATTTTCTCATATTATTTTCATTATATAGTATTTTAAAAATCAGTTGACTAAAATCCATTGATAATTGTATATTATTAATGTGTTTATGCCGGCTTAGCTTAATTGGTAGAGCACCTGACTTGTAATCAGGAGGTTGTCAGTTCAAGTCCGACAGTCGGCACTCTCACTAATAAGTAAAGTTGATGTCCTTTTTAATAGTAGCAAATTGGAAAATGAATGGAATGCGTTCTTCATTTGTTGACTTTATAGGCAAACTTAACAACAAGAGCAACGAAATTACCTCTAAATTAGTAATTTGCCCTCCTTTTACATCATTTCCAAGCAGTATAGAGTTGAACAATAATATTAATATAGGAGCACAGACTTGCCATCATAAAAAGTTCGGTTCTTACACAGGTGAAATTAGCGCAGAAATGTTAAAAGAACTAGGGTGTACTTACGTAATACTTGGTCATTCTGAAAGGGCCAATGAAAAAGATAGTGAAATAAAACTTAAGTCGGAAATAGCAATAGAATCAGGCTTACACTCAATTATCTGTGTAGGTGAAAATTTAGAAGATTATAAGAATGAAAAAACAAAAGAAGTAATAGAATATCAATGCAAAAACCGCTTGCCAACACACGGTGAATATACCGTAGCATATGAGCCAATATGGACAATAGGCACAGGTCATATGCCAAATAATGATGCAATTGCTGAGGTGATAGAGGTAATAAAATTGTGTACTGGTAAAAAACACATTATATATGGTGGTTCAGTCAGTTCAGAAAATATAGAAAGTTTGTTAAATATTTCAAATTTATCAGGAGTTTTAATTGGTAGTGCAAGCTTAGATTTCGATCACTTTTATAAAATTATACAACAAGTTGAAAAAAAGTTTTCTCTTATCAATTCTAAAATCAGCAACTAAGAATCCTATGACAAATGACATCATTTCAGTGTCAAGCATATATCTGTACGAACATCTAGTAAAACGACATACTGACCTATAGCTAAAGTGACTTAGGTTTACCGATAATTTGAAAAACAGAAATTCGTCATTCCGCTACGTGTTAGCGGAATCTATGCTGAGATATCGCGGCGGTATGACGTAGGAAAACCTTTCTTGGGTTAGCTATAGCTAAAGTAATCTAGAAAATTAACGATATTTTATTCCCCGGTGAACGCTCTATTCTGTTTTCCAACTCTAGTTCTAAAAGAGCAATTAGAGCTATGTTGGTAGAAAGTCCGCTTGCTAATATAAGTTCATCTATATCAACAGGTACAGAGTTAATATGATCAACTATAACAGATTTTGCCTGTTGTAATTTTTCTTGTTTTTGGTTAACAGAATGGTGCTCAACATCAAATAGGTTTTTTTGCTGCGGAGGTAAACTAAACCTAATACTCTCTATTATGTCATCAGCGGATTCGATAAGCTTAGCACCGTTTTTAATTAAATAATTACTACCACTACAGCGTGAATCTAAAGGGAAACCAGAAACTGCAAACACCTCTCTCCCTTGATTTAAAGCAAAATCTGCTGTTATTAGAGAGCCAGAACGTTTCGATGCTTCAATCACTGCAACACCCAGCGATAGGCCAGATATAATTCGATTCCTTTGAGGAAAATATTGAGGCTTTGGTTTAGTAGCAAATGGAAGCTCAGTAATTACTAACCCACCGTTCCCAGTGATTTTTTTGTATAGATCAAAATTCTCTTTTGGATACACCACATCAATTCCGCTTGCTGTAACAGCAATAGTGGGATGATTTTTGTATATTACACTGTTTGCTGCAGTATCGATTCCTTTTGCAAGTCCAGAAACAATAACAAAACCAGCTTCGCTTAAATCAAGTGCCAACTTATTGGCAAAATTTCTTCCATTCATTCAAGAGTTACGTCTACCGATTATTGCAATTATCTCACGGCTTAATAATGATATATCACCAAACGCAGTTATTATAGGAGGACAACTAGAGATATTTCTTAAAAGATCAGGGTAATCTGGGTCACATGCGGGTATAATTTTAGCTCCAATTCTTTCTGCATTATTGATTTCTTCTCGTGCATCTTGAATGCCATACACCTTATTATTAGCCACCCTATTGAGATATTTTAGCACCTCATCTAGCGATCCATGTGTTCTTAGTATACTAAAAAATTTTATTGGTCCTATAGTTCTAGCCAAGCTTAACCATACTTCTAATTCTTTGTTGTTCAATTTATTTATCTTCATAAAAGGCTTGAATTTCTTATCAATTTAGTGTACCCAAGATAATGCAAATATACAGTGTTTTATGACGCATTTTGTTACAGATAAATGCATAAAATGTAAATATACGGACTGTATGGAAGTATGTCCCGTTGACTGCTTCTATGAAGGTAAAAACATGCTCGTGATTAACCCAGATGAATGTATTGATTGCGGAGTGTGCATACCTGAGTGTCCAGTAGATGCAATTGTAACTGATGATTCCATAAAAGATATTTTAGAACTAGATGAAGAGTTGCTGAGCAGCGAACAAAAAACTTTCAAGTTATTTTACGATATAAATGTAGAATACTCACAAAAATGGCCAAACATCACAGCTAAAAAGCAACCTCTCTATACTGCAGAAGAGTATAAGGAAAAAAAGGATAAAACAACTTATTTTGATGAAAATTTAGAATAATATTAAAAAAAAGATTAAACTCCTTGCATAACCATATAAAAAACTAGCAACTCACTCTTCTTTGTCATTCCAGCGCGTGACGCACAATCGTACAAACATTGCAATTTGCAGGTGGCAGATGGTGTTATGCAAGTAGCTGACACTGGTTTCCATCTAAAAGGGTAGTGCCTCTATGATGTCATCCGAGTAGCTGACACTGGTTCCTTTATGACGGTGTCATCCCAGTCTGGGATCCAGGAATTTTATTAAGTATAAAAGTAGCCGTTTTATGTTAAAATACAACGTTTTGATGATTATGAAAAAGCTGGATTCCAGACTGGAATGACACCACCTGCAAATTGCAATGTCTGTACAGTTGTGCATAGGATAAAACTATAGAATTTTTCAAAGCGTTTTTTCTATTGAAGATAAGAGCATCTTTTATATATGCTATATAGTAAAACATAGAATGCTTATGGTTCCAACTATAGCAATTTTAAGTGGTGGATTTTCTTGCGAAAGAGAAATATCACTGATGAGTGGAAAAGCCGTAAAGAAGGCACTTGATAGCCTTTCATATAATGCAATAGAAATAGATGTTGACAGCAACATTGCTGAAAAGCTTAAAAAGATTAACCCGGGCCTTGCTTTTATAGCTCTGCATGGACCTTATGGTGAAGATGGCTGCATTCAAGGTTTGTTGGAGATTTTAGGTATAAAATATACACACTCAGAAGTTATGGCTTCGGCTGTTGCTATGAATAAAGTGATGTCAAAGCATATATTTCGATCCCTTAGTATCGACACTCCAAAAGGTTATGTAATTAGCCGAGAAGATCTACTAAAAAATAATATTAAAATCGATTATCCGTACGTCTTAAAACCAATTAATGAAGGTTCTAGCATCGGAGTGCATATTGTTTTCTCACATGAGGATTATTTAAAACTGAAATTTAATGTCATTCCAGCGCGTGACCAGGCAGTATCTGGCTACTTGGATGACAAGGAAGGAGCTACTTCTGTGACAAAAGATTTGATGATCATAGAAGAATACATTCCAGGTGTAGAGTTACATACTGCTGTATTGCTAGATGAAGCAATTGGCACTATGGAAATACGACCAAAAAATAAATTCTATGATTATGAAGCAAAGTATACAGATGGATTTGCAGAACATATATTTCCTGCTGAAATTCCTGACAATATATATAAAATGACCTTGGAACACGCACTGAAAATTCATCAATTTTTAGGCTGTAAAACTATTTCCCGCTCAGATTTCCGTTATAATCCCAAAAATGACACTTTAAAAATGCTTGAGATTAATACACATCCTGGCTTTACTGAGTTATCGTTAGTGCCAGGAATTGCAAAATTGGCAAAAGGAATCAATTTTAATGAATTAGTTAAAATTATTATTGAAGATAGTTTGCAGCACAAAAATATTAGGGATTTAAGTCATGTTGAGCAGTATTACTAGAAGCCAAAGGAGTTTTTTGCGTAAGTGTGCCTTGGTTATTATCACAGCACTTTTTCTTACGCTAATGCTCTACAGCTCACTTGATAAAATAATAAATCGATTTAATTACTACTTTACTTGGTATAATGACTGCCTATCTAGTTTATTACTCAGTAGTGGATTTTCAATCGACGAAGTAGTCGTAAGCGGCAACAAATTTACAAACAAAAAGGACATTCTAAGTTTGGTAGATAGAACGCAACCTATCCTGTATATATCACTTTCAAAACTTGCCGGTAACATACAATCCGTAAGCAGATGGATAAAATACGTAAGAGTTCACAGGATTTTGCCCAATACCCTACATATTAATATAGATGAGCGTAAACCGTTTGCTCTCTGGAAAGATAATAACAAAACCTCGGTAATTGATTTCGAAGGTAAAGTGATCGTAGATGACTATCCAGTAGATGATCTTGTTGTAATTACAGGACAAAACTCGTTATCAAACCTAGAATTTGTTAGAGATGTGTTAGAGAGTAAAACTCAATTAAGTGACCACATTTCTTCTTTTGCTTATATAGGGAATAGAAGATGGAATATCATACTTGATAACGATTCCACAGTTAAACTGCCTGAAGATAACCCTTCTAGTGCATGGGACTATTTAAACCACTTGCACAATACAACTGATTTTACTTTCAGCGATTGGAGTATTATTGATATGCGTATTACTGATAAAATTTTTGTGAAGAGGTGATCTGGTGTCATCCCAGTAGCCCCTTTCTTGTCATCTAAGTAGCCTCCTTCTCCTGTCATCCCAGTGCCCAGACACTGGGATCCAGGAAACTTAACTTTAAATAAGTAGCTGCATAATAAAGACTAGATTCCAGCGTCACGCGCTGGAATGACACCTGTAGCCCTACGTCATACCGCGATTCATTCGCGGTATCTCATCCGCTAACAAGAGATCCCGCTGCGGGATGACGGTTGTCGTTTAGCTATAAACATTAAGAAATTTACCAAATAAAAAAAAGGCAAAAGAAGCTCTAGTCATTGTCTATTTTCTGTATTGGCGTTTTTTTAAGTCTTAAACATTGCAATTTAGCTGCTTTTAAGTGCAACTCACCTTAGTTCAAATGTTTAAGAAATTTACTAAGCAGAAAAAAAGGCAAAAGAAACCCCGTGTTAGCTAGTTGTCACTCTCTAATCCTGCAAATTGGCGTACTATGCTGTCTTAAACGACTTATAAGCGCGTTTCAGCTTATATAGGTAAAAACCCAGAAATGTTGTGAAGACATAAGGTGCACATAGTGCAAAAAATTAAAAATAAGACGCCAACCACGTTGTTTTCTTGCTGTTTAATCTGCACAGATGAAGATAACTGAATACCTTCAGTACCATGATAAGGGGGCTGGCGAGGCTTGTCAAGTGATTTTTGACGAAATGATTTTGAAAGTAAAGAGCGGGAGAAGGGGTTCGAACCCTCGACCTCAACCTTGGCAAGGTTGCGCTCTACCAACTGAGCTACTCCCGCAATTAAATTAACCTAAATTTACTTAATTATAGGCATACACAGCGATTTGTAAACCCCGTGTACACGAAAAATGTGAGAGCCCATAAATTTGCGTTGTTCCTTCTATGATCTTTTCGTATACTTAAGGCTCGTTTTTGATTATCATAGATTTTCAATTGTGCCAAAAAATGTATTAGTTTTGTGGAAATATTTTTATATAAAGACGACTTGCCAGCTAGTTCAATACCAGATGATATAAGGTCTATAGCTGTTGATACCGAGGCAATGGGGCTACTTCATAGCAGAGATAGGTTATGCCTTGTGCAGCTCTCTTTTAATGATGGCAACGTTCACTTAGTTCAACTCAAGAACGATTACACAGCGCCAAATTTGAGAAAAATATTAGAGGATAAAAATATAACTAAAATATTTCACTTCGCGCGATTTGATCTGAGCATAATACATTATTACTTGAAAACTTGGGCACTTCCTTGCTATTGCACGAAAATAGCTTCACGGTTAGTTCGCACTTACACAAATAATCATAGCTTAAAAGAATTGTGCTTAGAACTACTTGACACCAAATTAAATAAGCAACAGCAATCTTCTGATTGGGGAAATGAAAATTTGACAGACAAACAAAAAAGTTATGCTGCATCTGATGTTTTGTATCTCCATAAGATAAAGGAAAAGCTAGATTTAATGTTGGAACGTGAAAATAGAAAAGAATTGGCCCAAAAGTGCTTTGAATTTCTTCCTACTCGCATTGAGTTAGACTTAATGGGTTGGGAAAACGTGGATATCTTTAATCATCAGATATAACCATTTGTGAGAAGTTTTTTGTTCGTACAAGACACTTTAGGGCAATTTTTCAGAAGAATTTAGTTGATTAACTGTTGATTGATGCGCTATATTTTACAAAAATTTAGGTATTTTATGAGTGATGATATTACATTGGTAAATGATCAAAGTTTCAAATCTGAAGTCAATGACTATAAAGGGTTTGTTCTGATAGACTTTTGGGCAGAATGGTGTGGGCCATGTAAAAGTCTAATGCCGCGTATTGAAAAGTTAGCTAAAGACAAAAAAGGCAAGATTAAGATCTGCAAGTTCGACATAGATGAAGGGACTGAAGTGCCAAGTAAGTATGGAGTGCAATCTATACCCACTTTAATCATATTTCAAGATGGTAAGGAAATTGCACGCAAAATTGGTGCAACAAATGATTTGCTAAGTTGGGTTGATAGTGAAATAAGCTAATAGACAAATTTGCTTTTGTGTGTATTATAAATATTGATAAAAGGGATTGTAGCTCAGTCGGTTAGAGCATTTCGCTCATAACGAAGTGGTCGTAGGTTCGAGTCCTACCAATCCCACCATTGTGTTGATCTTAGCATGATCGTGATAATGAGAAAACTATAGTATATGAATTATATGTTGATATAATAGAGGAAATAATGGAATTTACTAAATCTTTGAATGATAAGTTAGATGAGTTGCACTTACTAAATCATCCATTCTACCAATCATGGAATACAGGAAGCTTAAGCTTGCAAGCTTTACAAACCTATGCTAAAGAATATTATCACGTTGCTGCGTTTCCTCGTTATATCAGTGGTATACATTTTCTGTGCCCAGATCTAAAAATGCGACAGGTTTTGCTTGGTAATTTGATAGAAGAAGAACAAGGTGATGAAAATCACCCAGAGTTATGGAAGCGTTTTGCTGAAGGGCTTGGTGCAACACGGTCTGATTTCCATAAGGATGCACAGATTAAAGAGACACAGAAGTTAGTTGATGGTTACTTTGATATTGTACGATCAGACTTTGCTTCCGGTTTGGGTGCACTTTATGCTTATGAATGTCAAACTCCAGAGGTTTCTAAGTCTAAAATTGAAGGTTTAAAAAAACACTATTCAATAAGTGATGAGCGTTCTCTTCAATTTTTTATGGTTCATATGCATGCTGATGAATGGCATTCTGAGGAATGTGCAAATCTTATTGCAGACTTAAGCGAAGAAGAGCAAGAGAAAGCCATGCAAGGTGCTAAAAAAGGAGCAAAACTCTTGTGGGGTTTCCTTGGCGGGATGATGAACGCTAGTGTGTGTCATTAATTGTAAGTAGATTAAACTCAGTGATATTAAAATGCAATATAATCTTCTTATATCTGATCTGCGGCTTTGGGTTCATTTAGGATGTAGTGCAGAAGAGAAGTTTCATTCTCAATTAGTTAGTGTTAATATTGATTTTACCTTTAAACCCCCCCCTTTAGGACTTACAACTGACCGGCTTGAGGATACTATATGCTACTTGGAGGTAGTTCAGAGTATTCAATCTCTCGTTCAAAGCAAGCAATTCAACTTAATCGAGCATTTAACTCATGATATATACAGGACCATTAATAACCTTGTGATGCAAAAAAAGCATATTATTTCTTCTATAGGCGTAACTATTCACAAAGTTGCACCACCCGTTCCTGGTGTGCATGGAGGTGTTTTCTTTACTTATCGTAATGCGTTGCAAGAATGATTTACATTTCTGTTGGCTCAAATATAGGAAATCGCTTTTCCCATTTACAAAGAGCTGCTCAGTTACTAAAGGAACGCTATTTTAAAGATTTAAAGTCTTCGATCATTCTAGAAACTAAGGCCATTTTACCAGATGGTGCTCCATCTGGGTGGGATAAGCCATTTCTCAACATGATTGTCTATGGAAGTTGTTCTTCTTCTCCCGAAGAGCTATTAAAAGGCCTAAAACAAATTGAGTGTGATATTGGCTGCCTGCAGGTCTATGAAAAGTGGGCACCTCGCGTTATTGATTTGGATATTTTGTTATGGGATGATCTAACGCTCGATACACCCTACCTTAGAATTCCTCACCCAGAATTGATAAACAGACCATTTTTGCTTCACTTGATGGCAATGCTGAACCCTATGGATAATACTCCAATAATCAACAAGACGTTCGGTACTGTTGATTATGATATTCCTAACATTCAAGATTGTTTTTTAAAGAGTTTTACGCTTTCGCCAGAGCTTGTGGGTATTGTCAATATTACTCTTGATTCATTTTCAGATGGTGGTCTTTATTATGATGCAGATCAAGCAACCAAGCAGGCACTGCGGCTGTTATCAGATGGTGCAAGCATAGTTGAACTTGGTGCTCAATCAACAAGACCTGGATCTTTAATGCAGATTCCAGAGGAAGAGTATGCACATCTAAAGCCAGTACTTGATAATCTTAGCGATTATATGAAAGCTGGCGATATTAAAGTTAGCATTGATAGTTTCTGGCCAGATGTTATTTTGAATGTTTTAAAACACTACAAAATTACCTGGGTAAACAATCAGAAGGGAGATCTAGATGATAATACCTTAAAAGCAGTTGCTAGCAGTGGATGTAGCATCGTTATTATGCATTCGCTCTCCATACCACCACATAGAGACAACGTTATTCCAGACAACACTGACCCAATTGATATCATAAATAATTGGGCAGAGAAGAGCATTAGCAGGTTACTTACCCTAGGTTTTGATCAAAGCTCGATAATTATTGATCCTGGTATTGGTTTTGGAAAATCTCTGTATCAGAATATCTGGCTTTTACGCAATATAGAAGCATTGCAAAGTTTTGGCTGCAAAGTTCTGGTTGGTCATTCTAGAAAGTCATTTATTTCTTCTTTTTCTACAGAACCTGTCTTTAACCGAGATTTAGAAACAATTGCTTTATCATCTGTATTGCACAACAAGGTTGATTTCCTTCGAGTGCATAATGTGCGTGATCACATGCGATTTTTTGTAGCTCAAGCTGCTTTACAGGAATGAAGATTATCGGAATTATGGCTGTTGATCCCAAGGGGGTGATTGGAATAAATAATGGATTGCCCTGGCATTATCCAAGTGAGTTAGATCATTTTCGTCAGGTGACTGACAAACAAGTTATTGTTATGGGAAGAAAAACATTTGAGATAATACCCCAAAACATATTAAAGAATCGTATCCCTGTTGTTTTTTCTCGTAACAAGTTAAGTTCTTGTTTTAATAGAGGTATAAAGTGCACTATTATTTCTTCTATGCAAGAGTTTTTGTCAATCCAAGGTAGTTCTAAAGTCTTCGTGATTGGTGGAGCACAAATAGCGCACCTTTTTTTGAAGTATGATCTAATCTCAGAGTTTATCATAACAGAAATTCACAGACCTTATGAAGGTGATGTATATTTCAACTTAACACTTCTTGATAGATGGAATAAAACTATTCTTACCAAAACAAAAGACTATACTATATGCAAGCTAACACGTTAATATGCATATTGAAGCAATTTATACCCACCGCATTGTATGTGGAGAAGTATTAGAGCAGGTTCTTGATTGCTATGTTTCAGAGTTGCTAAGAGAGGAAATTGTTCTTGCTATCACATCAAAAATCATTTCCGTTTGTCAAAAACAAGTAGTTTGCAAAACTGCTTGTTCTAAAGAAGAGCTAATTAAAAGAGAAGCTGATGCAATTGTTGATGTGGACCACAATCCTCATAGTATCTGTTTAACGATTAAAGATAATATCTTAATTCCATCTGCTGGCATTGATGAATAAAATGGTAATGAAATGTATATTTTATACCCAAAGGATGTTCAGAAAACAGCTCTATCAATATGGAACTATCTCAAGACAAAACACTGCATAAAACATCTTGGTATTTTGATTACAGATAGTAATGTAACACCTATGCGTCGTGGGGTTACGGGCGTTGCTCTTGGTTGGTGTGGATTTGAACCACTTTATTCCTATACAGGCAAGCCAGATCTTTATAATCAATCACTGCAGGTAACACAAGTCAATCTTCTTGATGCACTGGCAACGTCTGCTGTTTTAGTTATGGGAGAAGGGGCAGAGCAAACACCAATGGCAATAATTAGTGGTGCACCAAAGGTTCACTTTCTTACTCGTCCGCCAACTACAAAAGAAGAAAAAAGTGTTAAGATATCTATGAAAAAAGATCTTTATTCTCCTCTCCTCATGGGAGCCCGTTGGTTAAAGAGAAACTTAAGAAATTTGCTATTTCTTCATAAGGAGAAGTAGTTAAAGGAATTTACTCTATTTCTCCCTCTTTTTTATTATTTTTAATCTATAGTTAACGTAAAAGAGATATGCAAAAACTCTATTGATCCATAGTCTGCAAATTATTAATAACACTTACTTTAAAGAACCTTACTTTACGCTGATCTTTGAGCGCTCTTTTGTGGTATTTTGTAAGAGTATAACTTGTGAAATCGTCTTCACTATAGATTAAAGAGTTACACTGCTTTATATGTGATGCTATCCACTCTGCATAGTCCTGATGATCGCTTGCAATGAATATTTCCCCTGTTATAAGTATTTTTTTTGCTAATAAATTTAAAAATTCCGTATTAATTAATCGTCTTTTATTGTGACTTCTTTTTGGCCATGGATCTGGAAAGAGGATAAAGAATCTTTCAACACTGTTGTCAGGAAAATTTGCAATCAATTCTCTTGCATCTTCTGTCCATATTAAAATGTTTTTTATGTTTTGTATTTCTATGTTTGTTAGCAAGCGAGAAACCCCCTTTAAGTAGGGCTCACATCCTATAAATAATAGATCAGGTTCATTGAGCACCTGGTAAAGCATATTTTCACCGTTGCCAAAGCCTATTTCTACCCATATTCTTTTTCGTGAATTTACAATCTTCTCTATAGATTCTTTGCTGTTTTGAATAGAATGTTTTTCCAATATTTCATCAACATCCGGTTTTAACCTGGACCTTCTGGAGAATGATCTAATCCACTTGCTATTCTTAAATAGCATATTCTTGATACATATATAATTTTCTCACTATATTTTATATAGCTTAAACAATTCTCGAAATGAATTAACGAAAAATTACTTGTCAATAATTATTAATATTATATAATACATGAGTTCTAATAAAGTTTAAATTAAAGGTCACATTGCATGAATAATAATGATCCAGTTGTAAATCTACCGGTTACTATCAGAAAGCTATCATCAAACAAGTTTATAGAAGAGATATGTCAAGGCCAATTTGAAGATCAAGATAATGCCTTGTTTGAAGATTCTTTTGTTAACAAAATTAAAGAAGGAGATGTGGTAGAAGGTGTAATTACAAGAATAAACCCTAACGACGTTGTGGTTGATATTGGTTTAAAGTCTGACGGGAGAATTCTGATCAAGGAACTTGGTTGTAATGATGAGATCATTATTGGCTCGAAAATTAGAGTTTATGTGGAAAGAATTGAAGATTATTATGGTAATGTTGTTCTTAGCCGTGAAAAAGCAATTAGAGACGAGAAATGGAATAAGTTGGAAGAAGATACAGTTACAAGAGCTGAAGTAAGCGGAGTTATTAAACGCTCAATTAAATGTGGTTTTATTGTTGATCTTGGTGACGGAATAAGCGCTTTTTTACCGCTGAGTCATGTGGATTTGAAGCAAGTAAAAGACGCGAAGCACCTTGTTGAAACTGAACAAAAGTTCATCGTGCTTAAAATGGATAAGAAGCAAGGTAATATTGTAGTATCAAGAAAGCTGGTGTTAGAAAAATTGCACGCTGGTGAAAAAATTAAATTTTTAGAATCTTTAAATGAAGGCGATATAATAGAAGGAAAAATAAAAAGCATCACTCATTACGGTGTATTTGTCGGTATTCATGAATCAGATATAGTGGGGGTTATAGATGGATTGCTACATATTACAGATATCTCTTGGAGTAGAGTGAGTCATCCATCTGCAGTTTTTGCTTGTGGCCAGACTATAAAAGTTAAAATCATAAAAATAGATAAGGAAAATGCTAAAATTTCCTTGGGTGTGAAGCAGCTAGAAGATAGCCCTTGGCAAGATGCAGAGTCAAAGTATCCAGTTGATAGTGTGCATAAGGGTTATGTAACAAGCATAGAAGATTATGGATTGTTTGTTGAGCTTAGACCTGGAATTGAAGGTTTAGTGCACTCGTCAGAAATAACTTGGGTTAAGAGTAATTTACCAGTTAATAGTCTCGTAACAAGGGGACAAGAAGTATATGTAAAAATTCTCAGTATTGACATTGCTAAGAGTAGGATGAGTTTAAGCATGAAAAGGTGTGTAGACAACCCTTGGCAAGTATTTATCAAGAAATATCCTCCTGGTTCTATTGTTTCTGGTGAAGTGAAGAATAATACTGGCTCATATGTATCTGTTGCTTTCAATGATTCTGAAATAGATGAGAACGTAGAAGGGACAATATATGTGAAAGATTTAAGTTGGTCTAAAAATAGCTCAGATGAGATAAAGAAGTATAATGTAGGTGATAAAATAGAAGCAAAAGTAATAAGGGCTAACGTGAATCGGGCAAGAATTTATCTTGGAATAAAACAAATAGAGTATGATCCTCTTGAAGAACTGATAAAGAAAGTTAAGGTAGGCGATAAAATACAGGTTGTTGTAGGTAAGAGAGAAGATAATGGACTAGTCGTTGAAGTTGAGAACGATGTAACCCTTCTAATAGATCAAGAGCATTTACCGGAAAATAAAAAGTTCTCTATATCAGAAAAAATAGAAGTTGAAGTATTGGGTGTTGAAGAATATAACATAGTATTATCTGCTAAGTGATAAGGTTTACTTATTTTGGCTTCATATAAATGGCAACAAAGTCTGATATAATAGCGAGAGTAGCAAAAAGACATCCTTTTTTAGATAAGATTGTTATAGCAGCTATAGTTGATAGATTTTTTAGGATACTTTCAAGCACATTGAAGCATCATAATAGAGTTGAAATCAGGGGGTTTGGTTCTTTTTCAGTTAGAAGCTATAACTTGAAAGAAACAAGCTATTTAATGTTACAGAAGTTTACAAAGAATCAATACTTTAAAACATATTTTCGTAGCAGTAAAAAATTATCTGATTTGATAAATAAATAAAAACTTATACCATAAATAAGATGAAAGTAGGGGTTTGAGTTTATACTGTACGATAGAAATTTTTAGTACCATATGCAAGTAGTAGAAATAGTTATACGTAATAACACATACAAGATATCTTGCGAAAGTGGGAAGAAGAGCCATTTATTACGTCTTGCTAATAGTTTTGACAAGCTAGTTGGTTCTGTATCTCAAAAAACTGGAGGTAAGGGTTCGGATGCATTAAATTTCTTACTTGCAGCGCTAATTCTTGAGGATAAAATTTTAGAATTAACAAAGCGGTTGGATGAAGCAAATCAAGAGCGCGAAAAGTATAGAAACGAGAAAAGAATAGAATATATTGAGGTACTAGATAAGGTAAATAAGATTATCACTAATCTTGAGTGCATAAAGGATTAGCTTCAATAAAGCAAGCAATTAAATTGACTATCTGACTATTTAAGCCAGGAGGGAGGTTTGTCTTACGAGTTATGTAACAATATAATTCGTAATCATCAAGATCAACTATTTTTTCGTATTCGATTAGTTCGCTCAAGGAAAATTTATCAAGATATTTCAATGTGAAATGCCCTAAAAGTATATCGGTTTCTTTGCAACCCCTATGCCAGCTTCTATACATCAATTTTCTTCTGAGTAGTGAGGTATCTGTCATTACAATTAAACTTTTTTTTAATTTAAAAGTTAAACTAAATACTTGTCAAGCGAGGTGCGTTTTAATATACTTAACATTTGTTTAAGATCTAAATACACAGGTGGAGTTAATTTCGAGTTTCATTCATCAGTTTGGCAATGGAATATATTGTTTTTTGTCATTTGCCTTAATCATTTCTGTTGTAGTGTTTGTGCATGAATATGGGCATTATGTTGTTGCCAAAGCATGCAAAGTTAAAGTTGAATCTTTTTCTATAGGTTTTGGTCCTGAAATTTTTGGTTTTAACGATAAGTTTGGAACTAGATGGAAATTAAACGCTGTTCCATTGGGTGGTTATGTTAAAATGTTAGGGGATACTAATGCAGCGAGTGTCCCAGCTGATCAAAAAGAATTAACTGAAGAAGAAAAGTTATATTCATTTCATACAAAACCGCGGTATAAAAAAGCAGCAGTGATTTTTGCAGGGCCTTTTGCAAATATGATACTTGCTGTTATAGCTTTTACAATATTTTTTAGCACGGCAGGTTATTACCGCACTTCACCGGTGATTAGGGATGTAATTGAAGGAAGTGCAGCCAAACAAGCTGGCCTATTACCAGGTGACACTATTACACAAATCAATGAGCATAAAATAAAATACTTTGAAGATATTTCACGTGTGATAATGTCGAACCCCAAGACGAGAATGGAAATTAAATATAGCAGAAATAATGAGGAGCGTAGAACTAGCCTGACTCCATTGACAATTGAGAGTAGAGATGTTTTTGGCAACATAATAGAAAGAGAAACTATAGGGATTATTTCAGTCAATACATTAAAGCAGTCATCTTTTCTTGGGGCTGCGAGCTTATCAGTAAGTGAAACTTACCATACTATGTGCTTAACGATCAAAGCTATCTTTCAAATTATCGTTGGTAAGAGAAGTGCAAGTGAAATAGGTGGACCAATAAAAATTGCAAAATATTCAGGGCAATCAGCCAAAAAAGGATTTATTATGGTTGTGTATCTCATGGCAATTATTTCAGCTAATTTAGCTGCGATTAACTTGCTACCAATTCCGCTACTGGATGGTGGGCATTTATTTCGTTATATTATAGAAGCAGTTATACGTAGAGATTTAAGTTTGAAATATCAAAAATATGAGGCTACCTTTGGTGCTTTCATTTTGTTCTTGCTGATGGCAATTGCAATTTCGAATGATATTAGGAGTCTTTTTTAAAATAAATATGAAAAAGCTATTTTATATACTAATAGTAATTTTTATCTCCTTTCCCGCTCTACTTGTTGCTTTAGAAAATAAGGAAAAAGTACAGATCAAAGATATCAAATGCATTGGCAATGAGCGATTAAGCAATCAAACAATAGGGTTTTATATCAAGTTAGAACCTGGTAGCTATGTAGACGACGATGATATAGATTCGGTTATAAAAGGTTTGTATAAAACAAAGTTGTTTGCTAGTGTTAACGCTTATATCGATGATAAAAAAAATTTGGTAATAAAAATTCAAGAAAATCCACTAATTAACAAGGTAATATTAAAGGGTAATAAGTTATTTAACAGCAAAGAGCTGCTAAATAATGTAATTCAGTCAAAAGCGCTAACTATTTTCACTGAAACAAAATTGCAAAACGATTTAATGAATTTAATCACTGCTTATAGAAATAACGGTAAGGTTGGTGTTAACGTTGCATATGAGCTGAATAAGCTTGATAGTAATAGGGTCAATCTAATTTTTAAAATAAAAGAAGGTAAAACCTCTAAAATTAAGGATATAAGATTTATAGGCAACAAAAACTTTTCCGAAAATGAGCTAGAGCAAGTTATCAAAAGACATAGTAACGATATATTTAGTAAGTTATTTAGAGCCATTTTTAAAGGCGGAAATCATTATTCACCACAGCATTTATTGATTAACACAGAATTGCTCGATCATTTTTATTCGTCTAAGGGATATATTCAAAATAATATTCAACCAATTGTTGAGGTTGATAATAACAATCAGATAGAATTGACTTTTTTGATTGACGAAGGACAGCAATATTTGTTTGGAAATAATGAGGTTAATATTGAAACTGAAATTCAGGATTTGAGCTTAAAAGAAGAAATATTAGACTTTATAACAGAGGAAAACGATAAGATATTTAATAGAGTTAAAATTAATAATACAGTAGAAAAAATAAACAAGTATTTAAATGAGAAAGGATATATATTTGCAAAAGTTAATCCAGAGTATGCACAACGTGACAATGTTGTGGATGTAACTTACAAAGTGCTGCCGGGTAAAAAGATTTATATAAATCAAATTACAATTGATGGTAATGATCGCACTTTAGATAAGGTGATCAGAAGTAAGCTAAGTATAGCAGAAGGTGATGCGTACAATATATCTGAGATTCAAAAATCACGTAAAAAACTAATGAGTAGTGATTTTTTTAAAACAGTAAAAGTAAATAGTTATGCAGTTAATGACAATGCAGTAAATCTTGACTTAAATGTTAAAGAAAAAAGAACTGCTTCATTATCTTTAGCAGGAGGTATGTCCTTTCCTGGTGGAGCATTTGTAAAAACTGATTTCACAGATCGTAATTTATTTGGTAGTGGTAAAGAGCTCTCTTTTGCTCTTGAAAAAAATAAATATTCACTTTCTACTAATGTAGAGGTTGTTGAAAATAATTTTAACGATTCTGATACATCACTAGGTGTGGGCGTATTTTATGAAAAACAAGATAAACCACACACTAGCTTCGACAGTTGTGACATGGGATTTTCAACAAAATTATCATACAAAGTTATAGAAAACTTAACTAATTCCATTCGCTACTCTTACAAGTATAACCGTATACACATGGATAATAAGGGTGGAAAAGACAATGACATCTCTGATATAATAAAGGGGCAAGGAGGTGAACATCAGATTTCATCAGTAGGATACACATTGGCATATAATAAACTGGATAATCTTTATGCTCCAAAAGAAGGATATTTATTGCGTATAAGTCAGGATATTTCAGGATTGGGAGGGAATGTAAACTTCCTAAAATCTGAGTTTTTGTCTTTTTACACGCATCCTATATTAAGTAAAATTGACGATAGCATAATACTACGCTTTAAGATGGCGGCAGGTCATATTTTTTCTTATATCGATGAAGATTTAAACATCGGCCAGCACTTTTTTAAAGGGAGTAATGAGATTAGAGGGTTTGATCTTTCTGGTATCGGACCAAGAGCAATAGACAACAATAAAAGCTCGTTAGGAGGCAAAACTTATTTTAATTTAACACAGCAAGTAGATTTTCCACTACCAAAACTATATGACTATGCTGGTATCAAAGGCTCATTATTTGTTGACTATGCAACACTTTTTGGCTTAGATGATAAAAATGAGAAATATAAAGGTCTATATAATGATAGTAAGCTTATAAGAGTGTCACCAGGTTTTGGCTTTTCAATGCCTTCTCCTTTTGGTAGACTTAGATTAGATTTTGGGTTTCCTTTAGTAAAGGAATCTTATGATAGAATACTATCACCAAATGTTAAATTTTCTATTGAAGCGGGTATTTGAATGAAATATATACAGTTATTTATATCAGTTATTGCCTTAGTTATTTCCCTATTTGTGGGGTATAAGTTTGCAGGATATCAACCTCAGAACACAAAGGCTGCCATTATTGATAGTGATAAAGTTATCAATGAATCCCTTGCTCTGCAAAACATACAACAACAAATAAAGGAGCAGAATTCTAGATTACAACAAGAATTTGAAAGTGAGTTAGAAAAACTTAAGCCATCAAAAGAAGAATTTGAACTTTTGTCAGAAGAAGCAAAAAAGGAAAAGACAGAACAGTTTAATAAGCATACTGTAAATGCTAGAGATGCTTACACTAAAAAAATGTTGTATTTAGAAGAAAGTTATAGAGATGCAGTAGAGAGTGTTTTTAACAAGATAAAAGAGGTTGCTAAAAAAACGGCAGAAAAAGACAACATAGATTTGGTACTATTTATTTCAAAAAAGAACCAAGTTTTATACTCTATGGATGAAGTTGATTTATCGGATATGGTATTAAACAATATAAACAAGGAAATACCTGAATTTGCTTTAAAAGGCATTGAGTAGGCTTATGCAATTTAATATCAGTGATATTATAAAAATACTACCACATTCTTATCCGTTTCTCTTAGTAGATAGGGTTATAGAGTGTGATCCTGGTAAAAGTATAAAAGCAATCAAAAATGTGACTTTCAATGAGCCATTTTTTATTGGTCATTTCCCTGGTCATCCAATAATGCCAGGAGTCTTGATAATTGAATCTCTAGCTCAAGCATCTGCTATATGTGTTCTTGGTAAAGAAAGTCAAGGTACAATAGAAAACAAAGCTATTTACTTTATGTCTATTGAAAATGCGAAATTCAGAAAGCCAGTCACTCCAGGGGACACACTGATTCTGCAAGCTAATGTTAAAAACGCACGTTTAAGTGCATGTAAATTTGAGTGTATTGCGTGTATTGGTGAAGAAAAGGTTGCGGAAGCAACGATTTTAGCTATGCTACAAAATACGTAATATACAAAAGACAGTGTGCATACTGTATAATGCAGCTTAATATCTCATTTTCAAATTTATATACTCGCAGTGGATTAATAAAATTGGATGAGACATTTTTGAATTATATTAAATCATGTGATGAAAGCTTGTTTTGTTCATTAATTGAAGCAAGGGAAAATCAGATTGGTGATAGCCAGTTAATAATAGACCTCTCATATTTATTTGACGAGTTCATTGCAAAACTTTTCAACATTAAAAAAGAAATAGAAGAGCTAAAGAAAAAACATAATGACTTTGCTGTGATATATAAATGCAAAAGGTTGTTTGTCCAACGCTACGCATTGAAGAAATACATGAATGTGGCGAATATAGATATTACTAACAAACTAAGTCATTTTCTCACTTTGCCAACAACAGAAAAAATTTTTGCCGAGCAGGTGATGCATTGGTTTGAAGATAAAGAAAATCACAAAGAAGAAATAGAACTTGCGGCACAATATGCAGTGTGGAGAGTAAAAAATAAACAGAGTATATTATTCAGTATTCATAAAAAAATCGACCACGAAAACCTCATACCATTTTCTAAAAAAGAAGTAGACAAAGCTGGAGTGCTGTATTCAAATGAAGTAAAAAGACGATATGGTTTTGATCTAACAAGCAAAAAGGTGAGTTTGAATAAAGCATTAGATAACGCTCACTACTGCATATTCTGTCATAAGCAAAATAAGGACAGCTGCTCAAAGGGGCTAATTAATAACGACAATACTTTTAAACAGTCCCCACTAAAAGTTGAGCTGCATGGCTGTCCACTAGAACAGAAAATATCGGAAATGAATCTGGTGAAAAGCGAAGGTTACAGCATAGCAAGCCTTGCAATTGTGATGATAGATAACCCATTATGTGCGGCTACTGGGCACAGAATATGCAATGACTGCATGAACTCGTGCATATATCAGAAACAAGAACCCGTGAATGTGCCAATGATTGAAACAAGGATTTTGGATGATGTGCTTAGTTTACCGTACGGATTTGAAATATATTCTCTGCTCAGCCGTTGGAATCCTTTAAATTTTCAGCGTTCATTGCCAAGAGAAAACACCGGAAAAAACGTTCTAGTTGTAGGCCTTGGTCCTGCTGGTTTTAATTTAGCTCATCATTTGTTGAATGATGGGCATAACGTTATCGCCATTGATGGACTAAAGATTGAACCTTTAATCGATAATTTCCAGCTAATTAAAGATTTTGAACACGAAAAATTGAGTGAACGCACGGCAGGTGGTTTTGGTGGAGTGGCAGAATATGGCATTACTTCTAGGTGGGATAAAAATTACTTAAAGATTATTAGATTGCTGCTGGAAAGACGTGAGAATTTCGCACTTTATGGGGGCATTCGTTTTGGTGGCACGATTAATGTTGATGATGCTTTCAACTTGGGTTTTGATCACATCGCACTAGCACTTGGCTCTGGCAAGCAACGAATGATCAAAATAAAGAATATACTAGCTCGTGGAGTGCGTATGGCATCTGACTTTCTTATGTCGTTACAACTGACTGGCGCTCTTAAATTTGATTCTATAGCAAATCTGCAAGTTCGTATGCCGATAGTTGTCATAGGTGCGGGGCTTACTGCGATTGATACTGCCACTGAAGCTTTAGCGTATTATCCAATTCAAGTAGAAAAATTTCTTCTTCGTTATGAGATATTAGTTGATGAGTATGGAAAGGACTATGTTGAAAAGGATTGGACAGAGGAAGAGCGCAAAATTGCGAATGAGTTTATATTGCACGCACAATTGATCCGAGAAAAGCAAAAGTTAGCAAAAAAAGAGAGTAGAGAAATAAAAATATTGGAGTTAATGCAGAGTTTGGGGGGAGTGAAAGTTGTATATAGAAAAGAGCTAAAAGATTCGCCAAGTTATCGATTAAATAGCGAAGAGGTGCAAAATGCACTTTCAGAAGGGATTTACTTTATTGAAAACTTAGAGCCAGTTGAAGTTGTGACGGATAAATATAACCATGCTGAATTAATAAAACTAATAGACACAAAATCCGGCGAAATCAAATGTATTAAAGCACGTTCTATTTTTATAGCAGCAGGTACTGAGCCAAATATAGTTATTGCAACAGAAGATAAAAAGCATTTTAAATTAAGCAATGGGTATTTTACTCATTTGAATTCATCAGGAAAAGAAATAGATCCAATATTTTCCCCTAAGATGCAGAATAAAGACAGGATATTAGTATATAAGCAAGGCAATAAAACAATTAGCTTTTTTGGTGATCTTCATCCTTCGTATAGCGGCAGCGTCGTGAAAGCTATGGCAAGCGCTAAGAATGGTTACCCTATCATTTCTCAGCTTTTGAATAGAGTTAATAGCTTCGTTTCTGTCACTCCAGCTAGAATCTCGGAGTCATATGCACAATTGTATGAATGTTGTAATGTAAGAGTAACTTTCACCAAAAAAGATGTCATTCCAGTGCCCAGACACTGGAATCCAGAAAACTTAATTTTGAATGAGTACACCAGATGGTTGTATAGTCAGAACTGGATTTCAGTGTCAGCTACTTGCACGACACCACCTGCTATGCGAATTACCTACAAATTGCAGCATTTGTACACTAAAGCGTCACGCGCTAGAATAATATCAGAACACCTGGCTAACAAAGAGTTTTTCAATAAAATCAAAGAGCAATTCACTGCAAAGGTTATAAAAGTTCAATATTTAACAGACAAAGTTGTGGAAATAGTGATCAAAGCACCACTTGCGGCAAAGAATTTTAAACCTGGACAATTCTTTAGGTTGCAAAATTTTGAAACCAATAGCAGAAAAGCCAATAATACAAATCTTGCTATGGAAGGTATAGCCGTAACCGGCACTGAAGTAGACAAAAAAAAAGGAATTATTTCCACTATTGTGCTTGAAACTGGCGGTTCCACTAATTTATGTAAATGTTTTAAAGAAGGTGAACAAGTAATTCTTATGGGTCCAACTGGCAGCCCTACTGAGGTTTACTAAGTCTGGATATTAAAGTGATGCCAAATTTTATTTCAAAAAGTAAATAATTTATTAACGCTCGTGCACAAATTAAAAATAAATTATGCACGAGTGTAGCATTGTGAATTAAGAATGCTATATTAAAGCTTACCTCACTATTAAAGCTATCGGTCAGATTAGATTAAAACCTAATCTGACCGGTTTCTCTATAACCCTCTAAACTCTGATATAATTATATGATAATTAGTTTAATTAGTGGTTAATATGCAAATTGATTTTATTCATATATTGAGATAGCATAAACCATATTGGTTTAAATTATTGTGCAACTTTATAAATCGTCACTGTTACTTCTACTGACTGTATTAATAGTTATAGTCCTAAAGTTACCTGAAAATTTGAGCATTGCAGTAAATTGGTCTCTCCCAATTCTGGATTTTGATTTATCTTTTCGTATCATACTAATATCTTTTTTATCAGTTGCATTTTTAGCTGTTCTACCAGCACAAAATTTGACTTTTTCAGAGATGCTATCTTTTGCTGCTTACACTATTAGTTCACTTTATGCAGTTTTATCTGAACATATGATATTGGTTATAATATTCTGTGAATTAATGACCGTCAGTGCATTTTTTACTATCGCAGCTGGCTGTAGAGATAGTGAATCTGCAATAAGGTACGCTTGTGTACACTTTTTCGTTGGAGTTATATTAACAGCAGGATTGGCACTGCAAAATACTAACCTGATAATTTTAGGTTTATTGATAAACTGCGCTTATTTCCCTTTTTCGTTTTGGGTTGTTGATGCATATCCTGCTGCATCGCTACATGGCACTACATATCTCTCTTTATTTACCACTAAAATCTCTTTTTTAGTGATGCTTTTACACACTTATAACTTATGGCAAGATTGTACTGAAATATTAGCGCTTGTAGGCGCCATCACTGCAATTTACAGCATTATATTTGCTTCTCTTGAGCAAAATATTCGTAGATTTTTATGCTATAATATTATCGGACAAATGGGCTTGCTGATTATTGCAGGAGGTTTACTCAGCCCTTCGGAAAAGGCAATACCAATTTTGATACTGCATATAATCTTCTCTCTTGTTTATCAATCATTATTGTTTGTGGTCAGCAATTCGATTATTTCACGAACAAAAACAATTAGTTTTAATGGAGTAGGTAAACTGATGTCAGTGGAAGGCATGTGTGCTATAATCGCAATACTTACAATGGCTGCATTTCCTGGAACCGCTGGATTTATCAGTAAATCATATATCACAGCTGAAATTGAAATGAACACTGTTGCCTTAAAAGGGTATAAAAATTTATATAAGGTTCTAAATTTGCTGCTTTATTTAAGCGTGGGGCTAAAGTTTCTTTATTACTTATTTATTGCAAAAAGTAAGTCAAAACCTTTAGCAGAGAGGGGGGGCAAAGCGACTATGATCATTTTAGCATTTATATGCGTAATCACTGGCAATCCTTACTTGCCTATTTACAATAAATCTTCGATTTTCGATTTTGTGTACAACACAAAAAATATTTTGTCGCAATTTAATTTGTTATTATGTACCACTTTATTGTTTATTCCTTTACGCAAGTTATTTTACCCGAGAATAAATTTTAAAATGGATCTTGATTGGACTTTTAGAGCTTTCATATCCTATATTGTCTTGCTGTTCAATCAGTTAGTCTCTAAAACTAGAGAAATGTTTGCCAGCATAGTGCAAAACTTGACTAATTCACTTGCTGGTTTATACTTTAATAATATTACTAAACTTAAAGAAGTGCTGGATTATGACTCAGTGAGTTTTGTTTCAGCTTCTTCTCTCTTTTTAATGAGTATTCTACTAACGCTATTATGTTTAAATCGTTAACTGAAAGTTTAAATTCTGTATTTAGTAAACTGAGAGGAAAGTCAATCATTTCTGAAGATGATTTTAATCTTGCCATGCGTGAAATACGTATAGCTTTAATTGAAGCTGACGTTTCACTTGAAGTTGCGAAAAAATTCATCAATGACATTAAAGATAAAGTGATTGGGGAAAAAGTCATAAAAAGTGTTTCTCCAGCACAAATGATAATTAAAATTGTGCAGGATAATTTAGTTGCAGTTCTTGGATCAGAGAAAAGTGACTTAAATCTAGCAGTTAAACCCCCTGCTGTGATTATGATGGTGGGCTTACAAGGTGCAGGTAAAACAACCACCTCAGGAAAGCTTGCTTTAAAGCTAAAAAAGCAAAAGAAAAAAGTGATGCTTGCCTCTTTAGATATTTATAGGCCAGCTGCCCAGAAACAACTTGAGGTGGTGGGTAAACAAATAGACGTACAAGCTTTATCTATAGTAATAAATGAGGGGCCTATTGCAATTACAAAAAGGGCATTGGCAGCAGCAAAGAACGATAATTATGATGTATTAATACTAGACACCGCAGGCAGGCTTCATATTGACAATAATATGATGAATGAGTTAAAAGCCGTAAAGGAAATGGTTTCACCTGCAGAAGTTATTTTAGTAGCTGACGCAATGATAGGCCAGGATGCGGTCAACATTGCAAAATCATTCAATGAGGCAATAGGTGTAACCGGCATTATTCTTACCCGTGTTGATGGTGATGCACGTGGTGGTGCTGCTCTTTCTATGAAAATGATCGCCGATTGTCCAATTAAATTTATTGCTTGTGGTGAAAAATTAAGTGACCTCGATGATTTTTACCCCGATAGAATTGCAAAAAGGATACTTAATATGGGTGATGTTGTCTCATTGGTTGAAAAAGCTGCTGAGATTGTTGGTCAGGAAGAAATTGATAAGTTACAAAAGAAAGTAAAAAAGGGTAAATTTGACCTAAACGACCTAGTGGGAATGTTAAAAACTCTCAATAAAATGGATGGTATTAGCAACATAATGAAATTCATTCCTAGTTCATTCACAAAAAAGCTAAGTAGCAGTGTGCCAGATGAAAATAAAGTGAAAAAATATATAGCTATTATAAACTCAATGACTGAAAAAGAAAGGCAAAATCCAGATATTTTAAATGGCAAAAGAAGACTTAGAATTTCTAAGGGGTCCGGAACAAGTGTAACTGAAGTTAATCTTCTGATTAAGCAGTATAATCAAATGAGCTCTGTGGTAAATAAGTTCAGTAAAGTTGACCATAGTAAACTCAAAGAATCTGATTTGATGGATATGCTAAGCAGAAAGTAAGTCAGCAGGTAGTGGAATGAGACAATTGTCAGTAACCCTTTAGCTATATCAAAAGTGGCTTAGGTCTCGCAAAAAATTTTACAGCTTCTTGCTAGCCAAGAAATTTATTATTAATTTTAGGAAATACTATAGCTAACCTAAGAAAGGTTTCCCTATGTCATACCGCGGTTCATTCCATAGCTGTACGAATGTTGTGATTTGGGCCTACCAGAAGGGCAATGCCTCTTATCCAAGTACCCTCTTCTTGTCATTCCAATCTGGAATCCAGTTTTCCATATAACCTCATCAAAAATGTTTATTTTCTGGTTACTTTTATACTTATCAACTCAGTATGCTTACTTACAATTAAAATTCCTGGATCCCAGACTGGGATGACACCCTCCTGATGGACCAAAATCACAACGTTCGTACAGTTGTGCGCGGTATAGATTCCGCTAACTAGTAGCGGAATGACGGTTTTTCAAATTGTAGGTAACCCTAAGCCACTTTAGCTATATACTTTCCAACCTGTTTTCACTCCTAATCTTTTCTTATTGATTTACAGCAGGTTCTTTGTTACAGTTCATAGTTATGCAAAGAAACCTAAAGCCTTATGAGTTTATTTACAGCCAGTGATTTACATAGTTTGGAACTGTATAGCTGAGTATTGTATATGATAATATTGATAACAAACGATGATGGCTTTGGAAGTAAAGGAATAAAATTACTCAAAGAGATTGCACGGAATTTTACCTCAGAAATATGGATAGTGGCACCAGATACTGATAGAAGCGGGGCTGCAAGATCTCTTGATTATCCAGTGAAGCAATCTATTGGAATAAACCAACATAGTGAAAGGGAATTTAGTGTGTCTGGTACTCCTGCAGATTGTGTCATTATTGCGCTAAATAAAGTTATGAATAAAAAACCAGACTTAATATTGTCCGGAGTAAATATTGGATCAAATGTCGGGGACGATATTTGTTATTCAGGAACAATTGGTGCTGTAATGGAAGGTGCTGCAAGGTCTATACCTTCTATTGCGCTGAGCCAAGTTTATCATGATAAAATAGACTGGCACAATACAAAGGTTTTTGCACCAAAGGTTATTGCCAAGCTAGTTAAGGTTGGTTGGCCTAAAAACATAGTGATGAGTGTAAATTTTCCTGCTACAGAAAAAGTAAAAGGAGTAGAATTTGCTGAACAAGGTGAATATAACATTGATGGGGATTTAACTTTTACTGAAAATTCGAATGGCTCTTTTAGCTTAAATTGGTCTCGAGAGCACTCAGGCAGTGGTAGTGTAAATAAAATAAAAGAAGGATTTATTACTATCACACCAGTAAAATTAGATTTTACAGATTATGATACATTGAATGCTATGAAAAATTCTTGTGCAGACGAATTTTCTTCTATAGCTGACTAAGAAAAACATTTGCATTGCTCCTAATTGATGTTTTTTATTGTGTTATCGCGAGCAATTATTTTTTCTTCACCTATATCCATGTTTTTAATCTTTAAAGTTTTACTACTCAATTCTTTATCGCCAAAGATTAAAGCAGCTTTAGCATTTGCTTGATTTGCTTTTTTCATTCGGTTTCTAAGTGCTCCGCTATATTCGTAGACTACATATAAACCATTTCTGCGCAATTCATTCGCAAGTGTTAGAGCATGTTCATCAGCCTCTCTGCCGATCGGAATTAGGTAAATAGGTCGCTCTTCTTTCGGAGAATAATTGATTAACTCCATTATGCGTTCAATACCTCCTGCAAATCCTATTGCTGGAGTGTGTTTTCCACCTACTGAAGATACTAGATTATCGTATCTTCCACCGGCAAAAACTGCCCCTTGTGCACCTAAATCTTCTGTGACAAATTCAAATACTGTGTGACAATAATAGTCTAGACCTCGAACTAATTTGCTATTTACAGTGTAAGGTATGCCAAGAGCTTGCAGTCCATTTAACACCTGGTCAAAGAAATATGAAGATTCTTTTGTATAGTGATCACTGATTTTAGACGCATCAGAAATTATTAATCTATCTTTCTCATCCTTAGAATCCAGTATTCTGAGTGGATTTTTGATCAACCTATTTTTGCTATCTTCTGATAGATCGTTTTGATACTTTGTAAAGTATAAGATCAAAGCTTTTCTATACTTAGTTATTGTTTCACTATCACCCAGAGAGTTGATTTCCAGCTTTACATTTTTATTGATGCCAAATTCAGTTAGTAAGTGCTGAGCGAGTGATATCAATTCAACATCGGCTTTTGAATCTTCTACACCAAAAACCTCAAAATTTATCTGATGAAATTGCCTCTGTCTTCCCTTTTGCGGTCTTTCGTAACGAAATGTAGGCCCTGTTGAAAATAATTTTATCGGCGTTTGCAGTTTTTTTTCAATGAGTAGCCTGACAACTGCTGCAGTGAACTCAGGACGTAAAGTTATGCTCTTTCCCCCTTTATCATTAAAGGTGTACATCTCTTTAGTGATGATGTCTGAGCTATCACCTAAAGTCTTTGTGAAAACTTCCGTATATTCAAATATCGGAGTTTGAGCAGGCAAAAAGCCATATAGACTTGAGATTCTGCTTGCTGTTTGCTCTATGTGTTTAAACTTGTACCATTCATCAAATAGGAGATCTTTTGTTCCTCTAACCGTTTGATTAGTCATAGTGTGGTCTCTATACCTGCAACCTCTGGTATGTGGTAGCTCAGCATATTCTGCACTCCTTGCTTTAAAGTAATTGCAGCACTTGGGCATCCAGAGCAAGCTCCTTGTAACTCAACATAAACTATTCCATCTTTATAGCCACGGAATTTGATATCACCACCGTCTTGAGCAACTGCAGGTTTGATATAACTTTCCATCAACTCTTTTATTCTATTTACAATTTCTATATCATTCTCATCGAAAAATTCTTCATCTGGCACGTTGCTGTCATTAACTCCTTCTTTATCTAGTGCTTTTCCGCCAGAAGTAAAGTGATTCATGATTGTAGTTAAAACTTCTACTTTTAATATATCCCAATTAATTCCATTCAATTTTGTTGCTGAAATAAAATCATGACCAAAAAATACTCTCGCTACATGTTCTATTTGAAAAAGATCCGCTGCTAACTTGGAGTTTTTTATCTCATCTGCGTTTGAAAAATCAGCCGTTTCTCCTTCGTTTAGAATTGCAAATCCAGGGAGAAATTTCAGTGTGTTTGGATTTGGTGTTTCTTCAATCTGGATGAACATGTTATTTACCATGACAATTATAATTGTTACTATTTAATCATAAAATGATAAAAAAATATACATGTCATTCATCTTTTTTCTTTTTTTAGTATTCATAGTAATTACATTTGTCTTGCCTAGCGTTGTTGTATTTTTTCTTTTCCTGACAAAAAAAAATAACATAAGTTTCATGATGAACTCTATATTGAGTAAATTTTTGAACGAATTTAGTAGCAGTAGAAGTTATACTGAAAATTACACTGGTGATAACATGTCCAAGGATGAAGCATTAAAGATACTGGGGCTGAATCCTGAGGCAAGTCAAAATGGAATTAATAAAGCATATCAAAATTTAATGAAATTAGTTCACCCAGATAAGGGAGGCTCGGAATATTTTGCACAAAAATTAAATGCGGCACGTGATAGGTTGCTGAAGAATTGATTTTCAACCATTAGAAATTATTAGTTTTTTCTGTAAATTTTACTTGGACATACTCAAGTTATATAGTATAAGGCCAAAATATTATATTTTAAGGGGTTTTATGGTAACAAATACAGAAATTGAGCAGTTAAAAAATGAATTATTTGCTGCAGTAAAGGAAGATAATCTTCAGAAAGCTAAAGAATGTATTGAAAAAATACCAGAAGAAAATATTAGTAAGATTGTTAACTCTAAAAGACAGGGCGAAACACCTTTGCAAGTTGCTGTCCTAAAGAACAACTTTGAAATGGTAAAGTTGTTAATTGATAATTATGCTGATGTTAATGCTAAAGATTATGCTGAACGTCCTGTTTTGTATCGTTGCGTTACATCAAGGTATTGTTCTGCACAAATGGTGGAGTTTCTGATTAATAATGGTGCTAGTACTAGTGGTAAATTTACAAATGGTGATGAGTTTTTTAGCCTTTTAGCTTGGGCTGTACAAGATGGTAGCCCAGAAAAAGCAGAGATTCTGCTTAAGCATGGTGCTAACTCGGATGAAAAGTTTTCTTATGCTTTCCAGGGCGATTGTACGTCCTTACATGTTGCTGTTGTAAGAAATAATCCAGAAATGGTAAAAGTTTTCATTAAATATCATGCTAATGTCAATGCTCAAAATAAACAGGGCGAAACACCTCTACATTTGGCTATTAGATTTAAACATCCTAAGATAATAAAGCTGCTATACGATAATGGTGCTGATATTGACAATGTTAAAGATATAAGGAACCAGACACCTTCAGATCTTGCTAAGACATTTTATCCCGATAAAACGATAAAAGAAATTGCTGCAGAAGCAAAGAGTGTAAATATAAGTCCAGACAACGCTATGCAATCCATATCTGTAGCAAGCAGCGCGGTAAAACCTTCCTTTTTTATTAATAGTATATTTAATTGGATGGGAGCTTCAACTACTGCTGCACTCAGTCGCTTATTCCAAAGTGCTCCTGCTTTATCTTCTGCTCAGCAGCCTGTTACTCATTCGGCTGGAAGCCTAGCTGGTTCTTCGCAAGTTGATTTTTATGGAACAGCTCTGCTAGCTGATGTGGTAGCCAGAAAGTTCACTGGGGGGAAATATTCAAGACCATTGGATGATTCGCTTTTGACATTGGAGCAAATTAAAGAAAGAAAGCTTAGCGCTATAGAAAGAGATGTCAAGATGGCAATTAATGAGTTTGAAGAGCTTAATCAGTGTCCTGGGAGTTCACTAAGTAACACAACAGTATCTAAAGGCATAAATCACCAAAAGTTCTTTTAAGCTATAGTTAAAATAAGCACTCAAGTTTGAGTGCTTGTTTTTTGAAAAAAAACAGATTTCCATCCCTTAAATTTAAACTTTTTATTGTGTGCTGGGGATAAGCTGCTACAATAAAACGAGTTGAAGGTGAGAAAGCTTTAAGTTATGCAAGATGATACTAAAAAAAAGACAACGATAGAAGAAGAAAAAGGCATATTAGAATGGATAGAGTATAGACTGCCTATATTTTCTTTTCTAAAACATACTGCTTCTTATCAAGTGCCAAAAAATTTAAATTATGCTTGGAATTTTGGTTCTTTGTCTGGTATAGCACTGATTTTACAGGTAATAACAGGCATATTTCTTGCTATGCACTATACTCCGCATGTTGATTATGCGTTTAATAGTGTAGAGCGCATAATGCGAGATGTGAATTACGGGTGGTTAATACGCTACACTCACGCTGTTGGAGCATCGCTCTTCTTTATGGTAGTCTATGTTCATATAATGCGTGGGTTATATTACGGATCTTACAAGAGGCCACGAGAGATGGTGTGGTTTGTTGGTATATTTATATTTTTTGCAATGATGGCAACTGCCTTTATGGGATATGTTCTTCCTTGGGGACAAATGAGTTTCTGGGGTGCAACAGTTATAACCAACTTGTTTTCTGCTATACCTTTAATTGGCAATAAAATAGTTATATGGTTATGGGGTGGTTTTTCAGTGGATAACCCAACACTTAACCGTTTTTTCGCTCTGCATTATCTTCTGCCTTTTGTTATTATTGCTTTAGCTATGCTTCATGTGATAGCTTTGCATAGGTTTGGCTCTGGTAACCCAAGTGGAGTGGAGGTAAAATCAGATAAGGATACCATTCCTCTCTATCCTTATTATATAGTCAAGGATTGCATAACTTTTGGTCTGTTTTTTGTAGTTTTGTTTGCATTTGTTTTCTATGCTCCTAATTATCTTGGACATCCAGACAATTATATAGAAGCTGATTCTATGGTCACTCCGGTACATATAGTGCCAGAGTGGTATTTTTTACCTTTTTATGCAATGCTACGTTCAATTCCAGGTAAACTTACTGGTGTGCTTACCATGTTTGCATCTATTTTAGTGTGGTTTTTGTTACCTTGGCTTGATAAATCAAAAATTAAAAGTGGTGCTTATCGGCCGATATTCAAAAAATTTTTTTGGGTTTTTGCAATAAATTTTGCATTTCTTGCCTGGCTCGGAGGACAAGAGGTGAAAGAGCCTTACATCACTATGAGTAGGCTATCTACTCTTTATTATTTTGCATACTTTGTAATAATTTTACCACTGCTTAGTAAATATGAAAAGCCAAAAGAACCACCAAAAACCTTAAGTGATTCTGTGCCAGAGATGAAGTAATGATGATGAGAAATATGTTAGCTATACTTTGCATATCGTTTTTTGCTAATTTTATGTGTGCAGAAGAATTCAAGCAATCACCAAACAAAAAAATGGACTGGAAATTTGATGGAATTACCGGATCTTTCGATAGAGAGTCAATTCAACGGGGCTATAAAGTGTATAAAGAAGTCTGTGCTGCTTGTCATTCAATGAATAGGATAGCATTTCGTAATTTGCAAGATGTTGGTTTTTCTGAAGAAGATGTAAAACAGATTGCAGCTTCTTACCAAGTTAAAGATGGTCCGAATGATTTAGGTGAAATGTTCGATAGACCTGGAATACCTTCGGATTATTTTATTGCACCTTTTGATACAAAAGAAGCAGCTGCAGCGAGCAATAATGGTGCAGTTCCACCAGACTTATCGTTAATTATTAAAGCAAGGCATGATGGTGCAAATTATGTCTATTCACTCTTAACAGGCTATCAAAACGGTGAGCACGATGAAAATGATTTATACTTCAACCCTTACTTTTCAACAGGCAGGTTAGCTATGGCGCCACCGCTTTCTGAAGGAATGGTGGAATATGATGGTACAAGACAAGCCACAGTTGAAAATATGGCGTATGATGTGATAAATTTTTTACAATGGGCAGCAGAGCCAGAATTAGAGCGCCGGCATAAACTTGGATTAAAAGTAGTGGCGTATTTTATAATTTTAACAGTGTTTTTTGTATTAACTAACAATAGAATTTGGAGCAAGCTCTATAAAAAGAAGTGATAGTCAATTTTGCTTCAAATACAATGGTTGTCATCCAAGTAGCTAACACTGGTTCCTTTATGACGGCAGTGTCCAGAGGTGTCAAGCAAGTTTTTTCGTTTCTATTCCCAAGAAAGTTCGTTATATGGTTATGCAAGAAGTCTATTGTTGGTTAATGTTTTATGGCTTTACGGAAAGTTTATAGCTATACAACTTATCTTAAAAGCAATATAGTGTTCACTATGCAATGAATCAAAGATAGTAAGTAAAGTCTATGAAATTTCAAATCACTACACATTTTCAACCCTCTGGAGATCAACCGCAAGCAATCGATAGTTTAATTGCGGGGCTAAATAGCAATAAAAGAGACCAAGTTTTGCTTGGGGTTACTGGTTCTGGGAAAACTTTCACTATGGCAAATGTTATAGCAAGGACAAACAGACCTGCGCTGATCATGGCACACAATAAAACCTTAGCAGCACAACTTTATGAGGAAATGAAAGGATTATTTCCCAATAATGCTGTTGGATATTTCATTTCTTATTATGATTACTATCAGCCCGAAGCTTATTTGCCGCAAACTGATACTTATATCGAAAAAGACTCTGCAATCAATGACAGAATTGACATGCTGCGTTATTCTGCCGTCTGCTCCCTCTTGGAGCGCAGGGACACGATCGTAGTTGCCAGTGTTTCTTGCATATACGGTCTTGGTTCGCCTGAAAGCTACCGCAGCATGACTATATCTTTAAGTGTTGGAGATAAAATTCATGTTAATGATTTCTTGAGTAACTTAGCTGATCTTCAATACAAGCGCTCTGATACCAGGTTTGAGAGAGGATATTTCAGAGTGCGTGGTGATATTATCGATATATTTCCTGCCTATTATGAAAATAAAGCTTGGCGTTTATCGCTGCTTGGTGATGAAATAGAAGAAATTTCTGAAATTGATGCTATAACGAGTAATATTACCAAAAGCCTAAATACAATCACCATTTTTCCAAACAGCTATCACATTACATCACGTGAGACTCTGTTACAGACAGTTGGGCTAATCAAAAAAGAGCTGCATGAACGCTTGGATTATTACTACTTGCAAAACAAGATTGTTGAAGCAAAGCGTCTCGAGCAACGCACTAATTTTGATATTGAAATGATGAGAACAACAGGAATATGTAAAGGTATTGAAAATTATTCGCGTTATCTCTATGGAATGGAAGCTGGGGATCCACCGCCTACTTTGTTTGAATATTTACCCAAAGACGTAATTTTATTTGTTGATGAGAGTCATGTCACCGTTCCTCAGATTGGTGCAATGTACAGTGGTAATGAGGCACGTAAAAAGAAATTGATTGACTATGGCTTCAGGCTCCCTTCCGCTTTTGATAATCGTCCATTAAAATTTGAAGAATGGGAGAAAGTTAGGCCGCAGACTATTTACATTTCAGCTACTCCCGGAAAGTATGAGTTAGCACAAACCAATAACGTATTTATAGAGCAAGTTATTCGTCCAACAGGGCTTACAGACCCAATCTGCATTGTGAAACCAATAGAGAGTCAAATTGATGATGTAATTCATGAGGCACAAGTGACAATAGGAAAGGGATTTTGTGTTTTAATCACTACACTGACAAAAAAAATGGCTGAAAATTTAGCTGAATATATGAGTGAATTAAATATGAGAGTGAGTTATTTGCATTCTGATATTGGTGCGTTGGAGAGAATAGAAATTATATGTAAATTAAGATCTAAAGAAATTGACGTTTTAGTAGGTGTTAACTTGCTTAGGGAAGGTCTTGATATTCCAGAGTGTGGGTTGGTTGCAATTTTGGATGCTGATAAAGAAGGATTTTTGCGATCAGAAACATCGCTCATTCAAACGATCGGTCGTGCTGCACGTAATGCTGAAGGTAGAGTAATTTTGTATGCAGATAAAATCACTGGTTCTTTAGATCGTGCATTAAGAGAGACCGAAAGAAGAAGAAAAAAACAAGAAGAACATAATATATTGTACAATATTGTCCCAAAGACTATAATAAAACCTATATCAAACACCTTACAGGAGAGGGCAATAGCAGAACCGAAAGTAAATACTAATAAGGATGATTTGAGAAAGCAAATGATAGAGCATGCTGAAAATTTAGAGTTTGAAGAAGCAGCAAGAATAAAAAAATTATTGCAAGGTTAAGTAATATATGATGCTATGGGCATAGCATGAAAGTGTAAACAACCTGCTATTCTCCTTCTTATTTTAGCTCATCTTTTTGAGATTTTTGACAATTTCTTAGAATTGAAGAAGGAAAGGTGCATTTTTTTATTGACTTATCTATGTATTACGGTAATTACTAAAGAATTAGTGAGTAATAGTTATAGAATATGAGTGGTGAGGTAGCAAACAAGAAATTCAGTTATGGTGTTTTAGAATATTTAGAAGAGGATATCAGTCTATTAGATAATGAAAATTTTACTCAATGTATAATTCGTCTTCTACAAACAGGAGCTGATCCAAGTACAAAAGGCCAAGATTGAAAAACTCTGTCATATTACTTAGATAAACACTTACTTAACATTTTAAATGATTTAGAAGATGATAGCAATCTATTAGATAATCCCAATAATATTGAATATATAGGGTCTCTTCTAGGAGCAGGAGCTGATCCAAATGTACAAAACCAAGCTGGAAAAACTCTGTTACATTACGTTGCTGAACATAACAATATTGACGCTATAAGATTTCTTTTAAGCAAAAAAGCTGATCCAAGTATAACAGATAAAAGTGGAAACACTCCAGCTAAATATGCTACTGAAAGTGACTGCATTCGAGCTGTGAATTGTCCGGATCCAGACAAGGATCAGGGCTATCATTCAGATGGTTCTTGTGAAAATAAAGAGAATCCGGCAAATAACTCTAGTAATTACCCTAACAAGCACAATGATGATCAGGCACTGCGTGATGATCTAGGGTATGGCTCCGGTGACGATAATAAAGCAATTTCTACTGAACCGAGTGATTGTGACCGAAAAGACGAGGATTCGAGCTGTAGTTCAAGTGATTATCTTTTTCTAGAAGACTCACTATTAGCGAAGCTAGGAATACCATTAACTATAGATGAGCAGGAGCTAATTGATAAGTTTTGTGAGGAGATAAGAGGTATAACAACAAAAAACAAACAAGAATTTGAAGAAAGTATTCTAGAAAGTATTGAGAAAATAGTAAATGAGTACTTGGAGAAAGGACTAAGATTAAATTCAAGTTGTAGTAATGGTAATGAAAAAGGCGATAAAGAAACTGTAACAAATTTAATACTTGAAGAAATAGAAGATGTTCTTAATCATCGTGTGAATCCACGTTTTTCAACTGGAATTCTTAATATACCTGATTGTATCGATGAAAGTGATGGCAACGAATGTGAAGCTGACAAATATAAAACTTCAGGCATCATCATAAAAAAGATCATAAGTAATTTGTTGTTAAAAGGTGGAGGAATGAGAAAAATTTTTTCTACGATGATACCGAGCTTGCAAATAAACATTATGACTGTGATTATTCAAATGATCTCGGTAAGAAATATAAGGGTAGGAAAGAAGAGCTAAAGAGTATAGCATGTGAAGGTATTGTAAACAAAAGTAAGCAAACTCATGAGTATGACTTTAAAGCAGAAATAGATAATGTATATTTTTATGTGAAATATCCACAAGATAGTATTATTGAACCTGTGAAAATCTTAAACAATGAAAAAGCTAAAAAGTTAAATCTAAAAGTCGGCATACTTCAAATTGGGGAGAGTATAGTGAGAATTGAAGGTACAAAAGGTGGAAAAAGAAATTATACAGATATCTTAGAAGGTAGCATTAAAATGTCTTTTACCACTGAGGTAGGAGAGATTAGTATTTATCTAAGTCCTAGTAAGAAAGATGGTAATAAAATAGAGGTAAAGATCGATGAGGAGAGCGAAGCAAGGCTTAACAAATTAAAAGCTGAGAAGAAAAGTTTAGGGGAAAACTGTCTTTTGGGAGGAAAAAGTGTTCTGGAAGCTATAGAAGATAAAGGTTTTAAGAAAAATGGTAATGTACCTACAGAGTCAATCGAGACTATTAAGGATGATCCATATTCTGATTTGACGCAAGCTTGTCCGCAGCAAATTAACACAAGAGCTAAAGGCAAATGTGGCTAAGTTATATCTAACGTAGCTTTATCTTTGCTTTCTGACAGTCTTTGTTGATACTCGTTTATCAGCCTTTCAGGCTCGTTCAATACACTCTGAATACAATATGTTGTACAATGTTATGCCAGAGAGTATAGTAAACAAATACTTTACAAGAAAAAGTGGTAGTGGAGGCAAAAGTGAACATTAATAAGAAGGAGAGCGCATGCTAGAGCTTGAAAAAGCAGCAAGAATAAAAAAAATATTATTGAAAGGTTAAAAAGCGTATGATATAATATATATAGTGTAAAAATATAAATAATTTTATTGATATCTTTACGTTAAGACTCCTTAAATATTTAGTGCTGTACAATTAAATTATTAAGTTTTATAAAGGGAGCAAAAATAATGGAAAGCTTTTCAGTTAATAATAAAGACAGTAATTTTATTAAGGGGACAAGAACAATGGAAATTTTTTCAGATAATAACGAAAGCGGTAGCTCAATCTTTCAAGGAAAAATTAGGGAGCAAGATTTCTCTGCGGAGCAGAAGTTAAATGAACTGAAAGCAGCCGTAGAGGAGCTTGACAGACAAGATTTGCTCAGAAGGCTCAAGTGTGAGCGTCAGGCCTCTAGTTGTGTCGATGAAATACCATCTCAAGCAGAATTATATACCAAAGGAGGTAATGAGGGTTACTTCGATTGTGAAAGACCACTGCGAGATTTCTGGAGTTTCTTTGAATCTCTCTTCAACTTCTTTGAAGTAGACGTAGATGATCCGAAAATCTACCAAATGCTCAAGGAAAAGAAAGAAAAAAACCTGATTGCTGCGATAATTAAGGTTTTGTGTGATAAGCTTAAGAAGTTAATCAAGAAGATCTTCAAAAGTAATTTAGATTTGAGTTGGGACAAGAAGTTGGACAAAGAGATAAAAGAATTGCGGGAAAAATTAAACAGTGGTGAGTTATCAGTAGAAGAGTTTGCAAGGGTGCTCGAACGTCTACAAGCATTGACGGATCTAAAATTCAAGTTACAAATGGCCGTTACCGGATGGATTGTTACAATGTTTGCAGAGATGTTTGGAGTTGAGCTAGCAGCTATAGTAGAGGCATCTAAAGAAGAAACAGCTAAAGCAGAAGATAAAAAAGCAGAAAAAACATCATTAGAAGCAATTAAAGAAGTTCATGAAGAAGTAGAAATAAAGATAGATGAAAGAGAAAAACCTAAAGTGCCAGTTTCCCTTTTTGAAGTTTTATACGGATTTGTAAGGCCGGTTGTTCTGAGCAAACCGGAACTTGATCTTTTACCAAAACCTATGAAAGAACTAATGCCTAAAGAGGTTATAAAGGAGGAGATCCGCGAGATAAAAAAAACAAAACCAAAAGTGGAAGAAGAGAAAAAAGCGAAGCCTGAGGGACCGAAAGTAGCTATGTGTCCACCTGCTCCAAAGACTGCAACGGAGACGTGGCAGGAGAGAAAAAAGGTTTATGGATGCAATAGTGATTGGAGAAAAATGACAGGGCAAGGTAATAATAATACCCATCAAGCTTCAAGCCAATCTGCTAAGAGTCCTGTTCCTAACCCAGGGCAACCTAACGGAAGTGCTCCAGAAAAATCTGTTCAGGAATCTGCTTCTGACAGAAGAGCTCCTAAGCAATCTATTAAAAGTTCTGTTGCTGATTGTGGATTTGATTTTACTAACATGGGTACTTGGAATAGTGCTGAGAATGAATCTAAGCAATGTTCTGTGGGTGGTGCTCAAGAAGATCCTAGATCAAAAGTTACTGATGTATTGAATGAACGTGCAGCAAGAGGAAATGGTAATACACCATCGAGAAGTTAGTGTTAGCTACTTATGTGATAAAGAACACTGGATCCCAGTGTCCCTTTCTTGTCATTTCAGTGCGTGAAACTGGAATCCAGAGGCATATAGATAGGTGTCGACAGTTCCTCATTCCGCTACGTGTTAGCGGAATCTATGCTTGAGATACTGCGGCGGTATGACGTAGGGAACTTAGGGTTGCCAATGACTTGTCATTCCAGTACTGGAATCCAGGATGTACATTGGGTTTGATAAGTGTAGGGTTTTATGTTAAAAGGGAGTGTTTTTGATGAAATTGTGAAAAACCAGTGTTAGTTACTTATGCGATAAAGAATACTGGATCCCAGTGTCTGGGCACTGGGATGACACCCTCTTGGATAGAACCAGCATCAGCTACTTGGATGACGCCTCACCATGTCATTCCAGTGCTTAACACTGGAATCCAGGGGCATATAGACAGATGTCGACAGTTCGTCATTCTGCTACGTGTTAGCGGAATCTAGAAAACTTAAGTTTTATGAATAAAGAATGAATAAAATTTATGCTAAAGAATATAAAAAAAGTGTTTGCACTACAATTTATTTTTAGTATATTAATTACATAATATTCTTACTTAGGAGGCAATATGTATAGCGGTAATGATAAAAAAGGTTTTGATGCTAAAAAGTGGAAAAGTGAGAATACAGCACCAGGTGGTGGTATAGTGCAGGGAGGAAAAGGAATGAGGTATGATGATCATAGTAATGCAGCCAGAAGAGTAGAAGAAAGGAGGCGTCAGTCTGAGCAGAAAAACAATCCTGGTAGTTCTATAAGTAAAGGGTAGTTGTTGTAATTTAAAAATGGGGAGGTTAGTATGCCTAATATAAGAGAAACAGTAAGGGCATTGATTAGCGCTTTTAATGTACATAATTATGCTCGTAATACAGTTAAAACCAATTTCACGCTGCAAAGCGAGGGCAAGGAGGACTATATCGTAGTCTCATTTGAGAAGAGTATGAATACGTATCAGTGTAGAAGGTATCTGAACAGTATAAAAAGGAAGATAATACGTGAATTCTATGGCATTGAAGAAAGTAATGATGCAGAAATATTGGATACAGCTAAGCTAATTTTTGATGTTAATTCTTTCCCATTTAATATCAGTGATAGAGACTGGTTTTGGGATGAACAGAATGGGTATAAGTTTGTAACACCTATAGATCATGGCGTAATTTTTAATCTAAAGTCTCACTTAGCTTCTTCACTTGAAAAGGATATTCTAGAAGATATGCAAATTAGCAGCACAACTGTACCATTTAACAAGAGAAAATATTTGTGTTGTTCTAAATTTGATACTAAAGAATCACGTCAGCAATTTGAGCGTGGGTTTTTATCAAGGATGAGAGAAAGATATGAAAATGTTCCTAAGAAGCCCCTGAAGATTGAAGCCAATAGTGTATATATCAAGAACGTTTTTGATGACGCTCGTTTTATTGATAGTGTAACACGGCGTGTTGCATGGCTTGTAGGTATGTATCTTGGAGTTGACAGTGATGCTAATCATAAAGTGAAGTTATTTAAAGATATGATAGTAGAATCTATTGGTCAATTGACAGGAGTGGCAATATATGGCTTTGTATGTGCTTCCCCTTTAGGTAGAGAAGAAGCCTCAATTCTTATACCTAATATAAAAGGTAATGAAGGAGCTAGATTATTAACAAACGAAGAAGCTCTTAAACTAAATTATGCATTTAATGGTGCTGTATTTTGTGATCTTTATGGTAAAACTCAGGGAGAATTATTAGTAAATGGAAGCAGTGGGGTATATGGCATAGACTTTTCTAATAAAGAAATTTCTCACTGTGTGATAACTAAGATCATAGAAAGCTCTGTAATCAACAAAGACCATGAACTGTTCATTGACCCTGAGCTTCATTTTCGAGAATTGTCGCCTGCACAGTCGCCATTCAATTCTCCTATACATGCAGGACCGAGTGGACTAAGAACGCCACCCAAACAAAGAAGCAGAAGCAGAGATAGTGGTATTGGTGAGTCACCTCCGAAACCTAAGGATTCTGGTGCTTCAAGTGGTGGTCCAGAGCCATCGACTGAACTGTCAGATATGGAATGGGATTCTTCCATACATTTTCAAAATGGCAGGTTGCCTAATGGACATCTAGATAAGGCACAATTGGCACGATTGAGTTCTCCTACGGGAAAAAGCCAGGATGGAGCATTAGAGGGGTTTCCAGGCAAGTTCTCTATAATGTAGGTGCTGCTGCGAATATGCCAGCATGGGCTAGTACTTCTAGCCATTGCTCATCACAAAGCACGTCCGGAAATGAATTGCTACAGGTGAGTTCTAGTGAACCTTCATCATCGAAAGGTGCTGATGAAAGTATGCGAACAGGGAAGAGTACTTGGTATGTGTCATCATCAGGTGTTGAAGATGTGAACAATGTGGAACATGAAAAACAGCAAGTTAGTGGTGAGTGTTCTGAAGCAAATTCACAAGAGATTAAATCTCCGAAGAAACATAGGGGTGGTTTGTCCTATGAAGAAATAAAGCTGATACTAGCAAAGTTCTCACCTTTTAAGCGACGTAGTGTAGAGCGTGATGCGATGTGTTCAAGTAAAAGTGATCTTGTGCATCATGTAACTAAAAAACCATCTCTTTCTGAGCGATCTGCCTCAGAAAGAAAAGCAAAAAGTTATCCACCCTCAAAAGAGACTTCTCCTGTTACTGAAGCATGTACCAAAAACAAGCCAGGGGCTACTGAATTAGAGGATGGTGGATTTTCCAATAAACCAAAAATACGAGCATTGACTTCTGTATATCCTACAAAGTTGCAAGAATCTCTTGATCCTGATCAGAGGGAGGAATTACTGAAGGAATGGGAGATAAAAAAATCTTCTGTAAAAGCACAATTACCTGGGGAACGTAGTTCTCAAGCTTCTGCAGATAGTGGTTTAGGGAAGTCGCTTGAGCGGGGACAGTCACCGTCGCTTATTGAAGAGTTTAATGATAAATCTCTTATAAATTCTAGGGTAGATTCTCCTGATATCAAGAAACACTTGCAAGAAGAAAAAGAAGTTTTTGTATAAGCGGTTTGTACCTAATCCACTGCTCTCAGCCACCTAAGTGTTTTGTTAGGGTTGGGGCCAAAGTCTCTGACCCTAAAGGCGCTGGTGTTAATTTTTCTCATCCATTGTAAATATTGTACCATACTGTCCACCTGATCATCATAACGGGCTTCTGGGAACATTAAAATTTCATATTCGAAATCGCTGAGCCATACTGCTTGATGCGGCAGAAAAACCCTGCCAGACTCTATAATTGGAACAATTTGATAAAATCGAGTGAGTTTGTCATTGTGTGGCACAATTTCAATAATGGGTAGATTGCTATTTGCCTTTAGCTCTTGTGTTGATTGCTGACCACTCGTTTTTGCTTCAATCAAAATTGCATGTGGTGCCCATCTTGCAGCTAGTGACAGAACTTGCTCTTTAAGCTTTGGATACTCAAGCTTTGCTCGATATACATCAAGTAGATAGAATTTATTATCTATTTTTGCCCAGGTAGTGCAGACGCTAAAGTCGCTGGAATCGTTTGTTGAAACTGCAGTGTCCCAGCTTTGAGTTACATGTGAGGGATTATCAGGGAAATTTTATAGCGCTTTAGCCACTCTTGTTTTATTATACCACTTGAAAGCGGCAAGGGGTTTTGTTGATATTGAGCAGCAAAAGCGTAACTCCCGAGTTCAACTTTTATCATCTCAACTTCTTCTCTTCCTCCCTCCAGGGGATATAGCAACTGACCTTCTTCTCTTGAGTATAATACTCTTGCAGGTAGTGTCATTCCAGCACTTGATGCTGGAATCCAGTCTTTTGCGGTTGAATTTTCTGGATCCAAGTGTCTGGGCACTGGGATGACAGGAGGGGGGATTGGAATGACACCAGTATGGTTATTAATTGAATAAATAACCTCCTTATTTTCAGAAATCATTGGCAAACAAATGTGATGCCATATGTTTTTTGGCTTGGATAAGAGGTGCCCAGTTAAGTCTTCCAGGTGCAGCCTGTGCATAACAAGCACAATTACTCCTTTTTTTCTATCGTTGAGCCTTGTCACCAAAGTCTGATCGAACCAGTTTGTGGCACGCTTTCTAAACGTTTCACTCAAAGCTTGGGCAGGGTTAAGCGGATCGTCCACAATAATAAAATCTCCACCTTCACCGGTTAACGTTCCTCCAACTGATGTTGCGATTCTAAATCCTCTCTGCACTGTTTGGAATTTATATTTAGTGTTCTGGTCTTTGGATAATTTTACCTCTGGAAACAGCTCTTTATACCAATCAGATTGCATTATGCACCTGGTATCAAGCGAGTGCTTTTTGCTGAGCAGCCGAGAGTAACTTGCAACTATTATTCTCGCGGTTGGCTGATTTCCCAGTATCCATGCGGGCCACGCAACACTCACACATATGGACTTCATTGAACGTGGAGGCATATTGAATACTATTCGTCTCACTTCAACAATGCTCGCTGCTTCCAGCCTGTCTGCTATGACTTTTATGTACCGATAATCATTATACTCACATCCCGGCACCACCGTTTGAAAGCACAGTTCAATGAATTTTAGAAAATTTATATTATCCATATGTGTATTTTAGTGAATGGAATGTAGACTTTAATAGTTTTGATTTGTCTTATAAGATTGAGGTGTTACAATGGCAGGCTTACAATGCTGCTAATTTAGTAAATAACCTACGAAAAGTGCTATTTCTTTAGCTTTATTGAAGTAAAGAATTGATTTCCATTGCGGTAAATGAGCAACATTATTGAATCTTTACCGTTTTTCTTTACTGCTGAATCAACTTGTTTTTGAAAATCATTAGTATTTTCTATATCGGTTCCATCTAATTGGATAATAATGTCTCCTTTTTTAATACCACGCAGCGTGGCATTACTGTTACTATCTACATTAGTAACTATCACACCTTTTGTAAGATTACTTTCTTTTGATTCTTTTGGCAGGTTTGAAACAGTTAAACCAGTTATGTAATCGGATGTTGATTTATTTTCTTCTTGATTATTACCTTGACCATCATTTGCAGATTCTTCAATCACAACCTTAATATTGACCTCTTTGCCCTTTCTAAGTAACTTAATTTGTACTTTTTTTTCAGGTTCAGTTCTTGAAACCATTTGAGGCAGTTGTGTCATTCTATCAATTTTTTTATCATCAAATTCTAATAATATGTCACCCACCTTAATTCCACCTTTTTCTGCAGGGCTATCCTTTACTATACTTGCAACCAGTGCACCTTTTGTATCTTTTAAACCCAAAGACTCAGCAAATTCTTTCGTTATAGGCTGAACTTGCACACCAAGCCAACCATGTTTTATTTTTTTGCCACTTTTTAATGTGTCAATAATTGACATAGCTAAATTAGATGGTATAGCAAAGCCTATACCCACGTTACCGCCAGACTCAGATGGGGAATAGATAGCGGTGTTAATGCCTATAACTTTTCCATTTAAATCAAATAATGGCCCTCCAGAGTTGCCTCTATTAATTGCAGCGTCGGTTTGAATAAATTCATTCATAGTGCCGATACTAATGTCTCTGGACCTTGCAGATATAATTCCTGTGCTTACAGAACCACCCAAACCAAATGGGTTACCTATTGCAATAACTGTATCGCCAACCCTTGCTGTATCAGAATTGCCAAATGCAACAAAAGGAAGATCTTTATTAGAATGAACCTTAAGCACAGCAAGATCAGTTCTTGCATCATAGCCTAAAACTTCTGCTTTGAAATAAGTATTATCGTTCATAGTAACTGTGATATCTTGGGCGTTTTTAATAACGTGATAATTGGTTACTATAGTTCCACCTTTATCTATAATAAACCCAGAACCAAGCAACACCACCTCTCTGTTAACACTAGGGCCCCTATCCATAAAAAACTGATCAAAATGCTCAAAAAATTCTCTAAAATCATCAAAGAAATTATTTCTTGGCATAAAAGGGATTTTAGTTCTATTGTTACTTTCTTGTTTGATTATTTGTTCGCTTGAAATATTTACAACCGCAGGAATGAGTTCTTCCACTAAATCGGCAAGTCCTTGATTACAGTTACATGTAGTAATGCTAGCATCAACGGCCTTTTTTGCATTCCAATCAAACATATTAGCGTATGAAGAAAATGCAATTAGAAAATATGCAAATATAGATAAAATAAATGCCTTACTTTTCATAAATTATTTCCATCCTTTATTTAAAATATCTAAAAAGTTATTGTTTGGTGAAAGTACAAATTTAGTATTATTTTCGGCAAATGATTTACTGTAAGCGCTCATGGAGCGATAAAAGTTAAAAAACTCTTCATCAACCTTAAATGCCTCATTATAAATTCTAGTTGCTTCAGCATAACCACGGCCCCTTATTTCATATGATTCTTTTACTGCACTGGAGATAATTTCCCTTTTTAATTTATCAGCTTTTGATCTAACTTCCTGCCCAGCTTGCTCTCCTTCTGCTCTAATTTCTTTTGCTTCTTTTTCCCTTTCAGTTTGCATACGGCGAAATATTGCAGAACTATTTTCTTCTGGTAAATCTGCTCTCTTAATTCTTACGTCTATTATTTCTATGCCAAATTTTTCAGCTTCAGAATAAACTCCACGCTGAATCAATTGCATAACCTCTGATCTTTTTTCGTTCAACAAACTAATCAACGAAAATCTGCCTATATTTTCTCTTATGTGTGCTTCTATAACCGGATACAATCTTCTAACCAGCCCTGATTCATTTCTCACAGCCTGGTAAAAAGTAACAGGATTTGTTATTTTATATTTTGCATACGCATCTACTATAATACGTTTTTGATCCGCTGTTATCACTTCCCTTGGGATCTTATCAGGACTTAAATCTAAAACTCTTTTATCAAGAAACTCTACACTATTTATGAATGGTAACTTAAAATATAAGCCACTTTCCCTAACATCTCTTACAACTTTACCGAGTTGTATAACTATCGCTTGCTTTGTTTCTTGCACAACAAATATTGAATTAAATAAAACAATCAATAAAACAACAAATACAGAAACAAAAACAATTTTAATATTACTACTCATGGTTATTTCCCTAAATTTGTAAGAGGTAAATAAGAAAACATACCTTTCAGATCATCAGTTACAACAACTTTGTCTACCTTACTGAAAATATTTTCCATAGTTTCAAGATAAATACGATTCTTAACGAGAGAAGGATTCTGTCTATATTCCTCATAAAGAGATAAAAAGCGATTTGCATTACCTTTTGCTTCATTTATTACTTCATTCTCATATGCCTCTGCATCTAATTTTATCTTTATCGCTTCACCCTTTGCTCGAGGTATAATATCGTTATTATAAGCATATGCTTCGTTTATAGTACGCTCTTTGTCTGCACGAGCACTTTGTACATCTCTAAACGAACTGATTACTTTTTCTGGTGGATCAATTTTTTTCATTTGAACAGATAAAATCTCTATGCCCATTTGGTATCCATCAAGAATCTGCTGCAATAGAATTCTAGTATCTCTAGAAATTTCTGGTCTGCCTTGACCAAGTGCAAAAGAGATCGTGTTTTTACCTATTATTTCTCTCATGGCACTTTCAGCAGCATTTTTAACACTGAAACCTGGTTTGTAATCCCGCACTTTGAATAAATAGTCCTTAGCATCTCTAACGCGCCACTGAACCTCGAAGTTAACGTTGACTATATTTTCATCTCCAGTTAGCATCACACCTTCACCGCGATCTGTATCTCGCCCATAAGAATTACTTACCCCAATTTCTTCACGATTTACTTCCTTAACATTCACTTTAAAAACCTTGCCAATAGGGTAGGGGAAGTGATAACGCAAACCAGGTGTTTCTGTATTAGAATATTTACCAAAGGTAAGTTCTATACTTTCCTCACTAGGATGGACAATATAAAAGCCAGTGCAAGCATAGAGTAGCAAAATAATGAAAATGATAAAATAAGGTTTTTTGTCCCTATTCCTGGTTAAGCCAGTAAAAAAACACCTTATATCAGACGTAGCTTTACTTAAAATATCTTCATTATTGGGAGTTTTGCTTCCTACTGGTTTCTTCCCCAAATTCCAAGGATTATTATCATCAAACATAATGGTTGATTCTATAATTAATACGCTAATATTACTTATCTTATAAAAAAATGCAAAACTATTTTATTTACAAATTAATTATCGGAACGAAGGACATTATCATACACTTCCTTTTCTCTATGTAGTATGGTCGACTCTATAGAATTTTCTGGCTTTTTTTTGAATTCTTTGTTGTCACTCTTTAAGTGCACTACGTCTTCGTGAAAATGGGAATTATACCTAAATAGTAAAGCTATTATTATTAAAGTTATAACAGCCAAAAAGATGAGTGCCCTTTTTATGCACCTCATAAATACTCCGGCTTCTTGACCTAATTTTCCACACTATCAAAAAACACGTCAAGCAGAATTATTCAAAGACAAATGAACATTAACAGCCAAATTAACACTAACTTAAGAATCTAGGATGTACAATATAATATATTTAATTAATAGTGAGGTTTAAAATGTTATCTAATAACGAAACAAATTCAAATATTGTTGAAATACAACAACTTCAACAAAATAATACTACACTTTCTTCAGAAGATTTATTGAAGCATATGCAATCATTGGAGAAAAGGATAAAGTCATTAGAAATAACAAACAGAGTAATCCTTGGTTTGTTTATAGGTACGTTAGCAGCAGTGGGAGCTGGTTTTGCTATTGCAGCTGCCCCGATAATCGTCGGCAGTATAATAGGTGGAATACTTGCAACTGCAGCACTTGCGGCACTTAGTGTAACTGCATATAAATACAGGGCAGAAATGGGAAGAGGCTTCAAATCTGCTGTGGAAAAAACAGTTGATGGGGCGAAGCATATTGGAGGAAAAATTAAAGATGGTGCTGTGTATGCTAAGGACTCAGTAAAAGAAGGTTATGAACATTCAGTAGATTCACTGAAGAGAGGCACTCATCTTGTAAATAAAAGAGCAAAGGAAAAGGTGAGTAATGTATTGACTGCAACAGCGGATAAGTTATATCGTGCGGCTGGTAATGAAAATTACTCAGACAGGATAGATAATAAGCTTATTCCTGATTCACGATAAAAGAAGAAAGTTCAAGGAATAAAAGAGGATTTTAGGGCAATTTTTGCTAACGGAGAAGATAATTCTACGTTAATAAAAAGCATACTTTCTGGAATATCATCAAAAATAGCAGGAGAGACCTACCTTGATTTTAGAGATTACTTACCAAATCAGGAGGTAGATAGATGGAAAGAACAGAAGAGGTTTGTTGATAACTTAGATGCAAGTAGTTTGCATGACTTAATCACAAAAAGAATGTTAGACAAAAGCAAGTACTTTAGAGACAGCATTTTCTCTGAACATTACGATGAAATTAAGGAAGTTATTGTGAAATGTAAAGAAGATCATATTCTCAAAGGATCACTTAAAATGCGTAATAACATGTTTGAAGAAGGTAGTGCTAGACCTAGCAGATCTTTTTCATTACCATCATTCTCTTTACTGGGGAGAAACAACTCTGAACAATCTAACAGCTTGCTAAGAAGCAGTTCACTTGACTCTGTAAGAACTGAAAGTACTGTTAGCAGTGAAGCGGAATTGTTAAATCCTGCGAAGCATAAAGAAGTAAAAGCACCTTCTTCATTTAGAGAAAAAATGCCATCATGGCTTGGGGGTAAGAAAGCACCAGAAGAAACTACTAACGTTAAATATCAAGTTCTTTCTGAACCAGGCAGGTTGTCTAGACAAGTAGGGGAAAGCACTTTTTACGTTGCTCCACCAAAGCCACCAAGAAGCAATTCACCAAATTCTATAGGAACTGTGAGTACTGATGCTGTCTCTAGTTCAGGTTCTCAGGAATTTGCGACAGTCCGTAGAAGCAGTTCATCTAGTAGCTTAACTCCTAAGCTTACTCCATTTGCTTCACCAAAGGTACCTAGAAGCCCTTCTACTGATAGTGGAATGGGTTCTGGTCTTCTACACCAAGAGGACAAAGTCTTTCGATAGAAGAATTGAACAGAGGGCTTGATGAGGCTATGAAAGAACTAGATCTTGCAGTATCACAACTGCCTTCTACGAAAGTAGATGAAGTTAAGCCAGAATCTACGCAGGTGAAAACAGTAGGATAAACAAAACCACTCACTTTCTCCAAAGGATGTTATTCAACGAGTAACATCCTTTTTTTGTTTTTAAACTATAGAAAAATCCTATAGCTAAAGTGACTTAGATTTACCGATAATTTGAAAAACAAAAATTCGTCATCCCGCTGCTTGTTAGCGGGATCTAGAGATACCGCGAATAAATCGCGGTATGACGTAGGAAAACCTTTCTTGGGTTAGCTATAGATCCCAGTTTTACGCGCTGGAATGACAGGGGAAGGAAGCACTGGAATGACAGAAGAGAGTGCTGGAATAACAGAAAAATCTCATCTATTTTCTCTTGATGAATAAACCTGAGTGGAATATAGTAGCAATGCATTTATGTAGATTCTAATGAATAATTTAGTTTTCAACTTTAAATGAGGCTAAAACTATTTCTGAAGAATTGTTAAACGAGAAATTAATTGTATGTGTAAATATATTTCCCGAAGTGAATTCTCTGTATTTATGGGAAGGTAAAATTAGTAATAGTTGTGAAGTAGTGGCAATTATGAAGAGCAGGAATGATCAAGTTGATAAAATTGTAGAAAAAATCGAAGCAATGCATTCTTATGATCAGCCAGCTATTGCTGTGATGCTGATAGAAAAAGCAAATAAATCTTTTACTAATTGGGCTAATAGTGTTATTGATGTAAGTAGTATTGGGGTGTAGCCAAGTGGTAAGGCAGCGGTTTTTGATACCGCCACGCGAAGGTTCGAATCCTTCCACCCCAGCCATATTGAAGTGGGTGTGAAATGATATCACTTTTCTATAAATTAAGATTATTGAATTATATATTAGGTAGTCTAAAAGATATAATTGTGAAACTGTTTCTCTTCATAATGTATCTTTACACATCCAGCATTATGCTCATGTTTCTCAGCAATGGTTTTTGGTATGCTGTAGAATTTGGCTTTTTCAAAAATGCGTTTTACCATTTATTTCAATATTGCAAGTGGTATTATGAAAATAGGGAAGACCTCGGTTACGGAATTTCTATTCGAATATTAGTAGCATTCCTTACTCCGCATTTTCTCTATAAGTTGTTCCTTAGCACAGGTTGGAAGTCTTTTTTAAAGGAAAAGATAGTGCAGATACTCAAGTTCATAATAACAAGAAGAAAAAAGGGTAATGAATCCAGTAACAGTAGTAAACCAAGTGGCAGTAGTTATAGTGATAAGAAGAATTACAGCAATAACAGTGAGCATCACGCTCAAGATGCAAAGCGGAAAGTAAACATGATAAAGGAACTATTAATCAAAGATATAGAGGAAACTATAGATAGGAGATTGCATGATATTTTTTTCGGTAAAAGGAGTAACCCTCATTAAAAAGGCTTTATCTAGTAAGGCTTTTTAAAATTGGCTGTATTTTGTTTTTTACGTATACCGGATCACAGTTAGCCAATATACATGTGTGCACAAAATCTTGACTAAAGTCTGACAACCAAGAAATCGCCTTACGTTTTTCTACCAAGCTTTCTGTTTTTTTGCAGTGACTTGCTGCATCAGTCATTGCCTGCGCTATTACTGATTTTCACAGCAAATAATACCTTTGTATATCATCTGACGTACTATTTGTTTCATAGTGGTTAAAAAATTCTTTAAAATTGAAGTTGTTTGACATAATGATACCTCTTTGGATTGAAATTTGAAATGATTTGAGTTTATGTTGCCACAGCAGATCCCGTTAACAAGTAGCGGAATGACAAGTTACTATATCACCGCGAACCGTCATACCGCCGCGGCGCATAAGTGTTGAAAGTGCTATAAGTGGCATTATATAAGGTGGTTAACGGCATAAATTTCAATGGTAAATTAAAAAAGCGTCTTTTTGCCTGTGGTTAGAAGGTTTAAGCGAATTTTCGACGTGGTTTATCTGCTTTCCCAACAATGAAGGTTGATATCAAGAGGAGATTTACATACCATTAATCACCTTGTGTGATTGCACTTTCAACACTTATGGGCTTTAGCGTTTGTACCACCTGGGCAAAAGCGGATAATAAATTCTATTTACTTGATGTATATCGCGCAAAGCTTGAGTATCCAAAGCTTAAAGAGCAAGTTTTGTCTTTAGCAGCAAGATGGACACCACACGCAATTTTAATCGAAGCAAAAACAAGTGGTCAGCAATTGGTGCAAGAGCTAAAAGCAAACAGTGATTTACCCATTATCGAAATAGTACCACATGATGACAAACTCACTCGATTCTACCGGATTGTTCCGATTATAGGGTCTGGTAAAGTTTTTCTGTCGCACCAAGCAGTATGGTTCAGCAATTTTGAGTATGAGATTTTAATGTTTCCAGAAATCCGCCACGACGACCAAGTGGATAGTACCGTGCAATATCTGCAGTGGGTGAGAAAGACTAACACCAACGCCTTCAGAATCAGGGATTTGACCCCCGATTCTGTTTGAGGTAGTTATGGTGAAGTAAGGGAAACCAATCCCAGCATCACGCGCTGGGATTATAAAGGTCAAATAAAGGGAATTCTTACTTATTATAGCTATAACACTGAAGTTTACAATCAGAACAAACCACTTGGCCACGTGGAACTGACTTCAGCTTGTCCGTTGAAACTTGATTTGAGCAGAATATACATTTTATTGTGTTGCTTGGAGTAAGTGAGTTATCAACAGTAATTCTATCATCAAAAACAAAACACTCACCTTCCCAATTACCATTTTTATTATAAGTTTTTTCAAGGTAAGAAAGAATGCCACCTTTCAGATGGTACACATCGTTAAATCCAAGATTTTTCATGTACGCTGTTGATTTTTCACATCTAATCCCACCAGTACAGTACATAGCTACTTTCAGGTCTTTACTCTCAGAGAAAGACTTTGCCCACTCAGGAAAATCTCGAAAATGCTGAGTATGTGGATTGATTGCATTTTTAAACTTGCCTAATTTCACTTCATACTCATTTCGTGTATCTATTACTAAAACGTCAGGTTGAGAAGTAAAATCATCCCAATGCTCTGGATCAACATATTTACCCTTAAGGGAAATATCAAGATTGCCTACACCAAGATTCACAATCTCTCTTTTTAATTTTACCTTCATCTTGCTAAAAGGTTGATATTCTGCTGCACTCTCTTTCCATGTAAGGTCCCTTAGCCTATAATCAGAGCATAGAAAATCGAATATTTTATCAATCGTGTTTCTTTCACCAGATACGGTTGCATTAATACCCTCTTCTGCAAGGAGTATAGTACCCTTTAATTCAATGTTATCGCATGCGGTTTTTATTTCGTTTTTCATGTCATAATAATTAGAGAGTTCTACAAAGTGATAGAAAGTTGCAATGACGAAGCTCATGATTATTCACTTATCAACTAAAAACATGATATACAAAATTATAAAGATATTCAATAGTACGGCTGTTATAGCTAAAGTGGCTTGGGTTTACCTACAATTTGAAAAACAACAAATTCGTCATTCCGCTACTCGTTAGCGGAATCTATGCTGAGATACCGCGAATGAATCGCGGTATGACGTAGGGAAACCTTTCTTGGGTTAGCTATAATTACTGGATATCTTCAGTTTTTACATATAACATTTTAATACCAAATATAGATCCAAATTAATGTTTTTGAGAGTATTTAAAAATATATTCTTATTTTTAGTAAGTATATTATTCGTCTGTCCTGTATTATCGTTAATATCGATTCTATTTACAGAATCAGCAAATTCTGGATGGGTAATCAGTACACTTTTCCCTGAATATATACTGAGTACGCTAATTTTGATGATAGGAGTGGGGGGGATATCCTTCATATTTGGAGTGATTCCAGCATGGCTCACCACATTTTTTTCATTTCCTGGAAGTAAAATTTTTGAGATTGCTTTGTTCTTTCCGATATCGATCCCTGGATATATAGTAGCGTTCGTCTATGTAAATACACTAGAATTTTCAGGTCCGGTGCAGAGCTCATTAAGAGACATTTTAGAGTGGAGCAAAGGTGACTATTGGTTTCCTGAAATAAAATCCCTAGGTGGTGGAATATTAGTAATGGGATTTAGTTTGTATCCATACGTTTATATGTTAGTCCGCTCAAGTTTAAAGAATGTTAGTAACTCAGTCACTATTGCATCAACACTTGGGTTTTCCTCATTGAAGAGCCTGTTTTCTGTCATCATACCTTCCATACGTCCATCAATTATAGCTGGGTTGTCCTTGGTACTAATGGAGGTAATTACGGATTTCGGCACACCACAGTTTCTTGCTATCGATACTTTTACGACAGGAATATATCGCACCTGGTTTTTACTGCATGATAAGTATTCAACTACTGTTTTAGCAGTTGCAGAATTGATTTTCGTTGCAACACTAATAGCTCTCGAAAAGAAACTACAAAAAAAAGGAATATCTTACTCTTCAATCAACACTAATGCAGATTATCACAACAAATGGAGTGTAAGTGGTGCTATACCGTTAATTTGCACTTATGTTATGTGTGCATTACCAATATTGATAGGTTTTATTTTGCCAATGATTCCACTCATATATTGGAGCATAGAGAAGGGGTTTTTCATATATGAAGCAAGGTTCTATAATATAATAGCAAATAGTGTTGGCTTATCATTTATCACAGCATTAATCTCAATTAGCATTGCAATAATGATTGGATATACGGCACGTAAAAATAAGGTGATCAATAATGTAGCACGTCTCATTTCTTTAGGCTACGCAATTCCAAATGCAATTATTGCAATTAGTCTAATAATATTTTTAAGCAGAATATCTTCTTTCATTACTCAATATATTGTGGAAATTAGCTTGGTAGGAACTATTGGCGCATTAGTTTACTCATATTTATTTCGTTTTTTTGCTATATCTTTCAAGGCGGTAGAATCAGGGCTCAAAAAAATACCAAATGAAATTGAGTGGACTGCATATACCATGGGTCATGGAACTATTTCCACATGTTTGAATGTTCATATCCCTCTCATCAAGAAAAGTATATTATCGGGATTTTTGCTCGTATTTATGGATACTATCAAGGAACTCACAGCAACACTCATTATAAGACCATTTAATTTTGAAACTATATCAACTAGAATATATGAACTTGTAAGCGATGAGCGCTATAGAGAAGCTGCCCCATTTTCGTTGATAATAGTTATAATAGGCTTAATCTCTACAATAACCTTATTTACACTTGATGATAAGGATAAAAAATAAACGTAACCGTTCACAGATTTCCACTTAATTCTTCAATCTCACTAATAGAAAGGCCAGTAAACTTGACAATAGTGTCAATATCAACATTATTAGCCAGCATCGCTTTTGCAACTTCAATTTTCCCTTCAATTTTCCCTTCAATTTTTCCTTTCTCTATACCTTTTTGTATACCTTTCTCTTCAGCAAGATCAAGTCTGTATTCAAGAATGGCTTCTTCTTTGCATAGATCCATTATTCTTTCTTCGTAAGCTACTAAATCTTTTTCGTCCCAACGAAACTTGTCTAATTCATCATATGCTAGCTTTATTATTGGCGCTTTTTCTGCTATCTCTTTTAAGTCCTCTTCTGTTGTTTCTTCTGCGTATTTAAAAAAGAAACACCACCTTTCTACTATACTTTCTAACTGCTCTACTTTGCTTTTTGAAAATTTTGGTAATTCTATAAAGATAAATTGAAAATCTTTTAAGTAATGGCCGTTAGTTTTTATATCACGTATATTATGAGTAGAGATATAATCAATTTCTTCAGGAAGTAAGTTACAATTTGATATAGCAATAAAGAAGACTTTCTTTAAATCAATGTAGTTGCCAGATTTATCTAATTGTCTTGAGTAGGCTTTAGCGGCATATAATTGAGCGCGTTTTTCGAAGCCCTTGTCTCTAGCGAGCTGCATTTCTGCTATATATCTATTTCCGTGAGAATCCTTGCAGAGAACATCAACAATACTTTGTTTATCAGAGGCAACTTCGGGATCCATAATAGTGCTAAGAAACTCAACTTCTTGTATTGCATTTATCTCAGTAAACCCTAAAATATCGTTCAAAAAGTGGATCAGGATATTCTTATTTTTTTCCGTTCCAAAGATTTTTTTGAAA